>JALORD010000009.1 GCA_025459145.1 Pirellulaceae bacterium
TCGCCCGTAAAGGCACCCTTCGCTTCGTGATAGCAGTTCTGGGCCCCGAGCCCCACCGCCGAACCGGCCAGCGCCTGGCCGACGGTCGTCAGGTAACACGCTGGTGGGCAGACGGCAACTTCCACCTCGGTCGCTTGGCCGACGCTCTGGGCGATAGCTGCGGCAAGGGCGACTCCTTCCGCCTGGGAGGAGTTCATTTTCCAGTTGCCGGCAATGAATTTCTTACGCATGCGTCGTTGTTGCTCGCTGCTACTTACTCACCGTGGAAATGGACTTCCCGAGCAGTTCCGCCAGTTTTCGGATTTGTGCGACTGTTTCGGCGTATTGCCGGGGAAGCAGGGCTTGAGGACCGTCCGATTTGGCCACTTCGGGGCAATCGTGAACTTCGATATGCACGCCATCGGCACCCACCGCAACGCCCGCCAGGGCACACGGCGGAATGAGATCGGGCCGCCCGGTGGCATGGCTCGGGTCGACAATGATCGGCAGGTGCGACAGCCCCTTGACCACCGCCACCGAGGCCACGTCGTACAGGTTGCGGGTCACCTTGTCGAAACCCTTCACCCCCCGCTCGCAGAGCACCACCTGCGAGTTCCCCTGCGAGAGGATGTATTCGGCACTCATCAGCAGGTCTTCGACCGTCGCGCTCATCCCGCGCTTCAGCAGCACGGGCTTACGCGTCCGACCGACTTCCGTGAGCAACACGAAATTCTGCATGTTGCGGGCGCCGATCTGAATCATGTCGGCCCACTTCTCGACCGCCGGGACGCACCGCGGATCCATCACCTCGGTCACCACGGGCAGGCCGTGCTTGTCACCCACCTCCCGCAAGATCTTCAGCCCCTCTTCGCCGAGCCCCTGAAAGGCGTAAGGACTGGTCCGCGGCTTGTAGGCTCCGCCGCGGAAAATGTTGGCCCCGGCTGCCTTGACCGCTTCCGCGATCCGGTCCATCCGGTCCGGCTCTTCGACGGCACACGGCCCGGCGATCATCGCCAAATGCCCCCCGCCGATCTTGACCCCCGCGACGTCCACCACACTCGGCTGCGGATGTGCCTCGCGGCTGGCCAGTTTGTAGGGAGGAAGGACGCGGACGACGTCTTGCACGCCGGGAATCGCCTTGAGCGGCTCGGGAGAGATTTTCTGTTCGTCGCCGATCAGGCCAATGATCGTGCGGTACGTCCCGCGGCTCAAATGGGCCTTAAAGCCCAGTTCCGCCACGCGCGCCAGCACATGCTCGACCTGGGATTCGCTTACGTCGGACTGAAGGATGATTAGCACGGCTGCTGTCTCCCCGCGGCTGGGGTCGCGCCATTACCCCTGTCCCCGCCTGCTGCGGCTGGTCAAATCGAATCGCGAATCGTAGCATAGTCGCCAGATTTCGTCGAGGAGGCAGCGCACTTGCCGGGCGGCCCTGAGCCCCCGTCCCCCCCTCGCAGTTTCCTAGCGACATACCGGGGCGGTTGTTACATGCACTCAGGTTCAATCGGGTTCTGGGGAGCCGGGCAGATGGCCCAGGCGCTGGCACGGGGCTTTGTCGCGGCTGGACAGGTTACCCCGGATCGAGTGATCGCCTTCGATCCCGTCCCAGCCGCACTCGCTGCCTTCGAGCGCGAAATTCCCGGATCGCGGGGGGTCGCCGGCAACGACATTGTCGCCCAGGAGGCTCAGACCATCTTTCTGGCCACCAAGCCGCAGCATGCCGAGGGTGTTTTTCAGCAGTTGCGCGGCAAGCTGCCTCCCGGGAAACTCATTGTCTCGATCGCGGCCGGAATTCCCTTGGCAAAGCTGGCCGCCGGACTGGGCACGGATCGGATCGTCCGGGTGATGCCCAACACCCCGATGCTGGTCGGCTGTGGCGCGTCGGCATATTCGCTGGGTCCCGGAGCCACAGCCGCGGACGGTCAATTCGTTGCCAACCTGCTGGGCGCGGCGGGACTTGCCTACCAGGTCGATGAGCGATTGCTCGATGCGGTCACCGGGCTTTCGGGATCGGGGCCTGCCTTTGTCTACCTCGTGATCGAAGCCCTGGCCGACGGCGGCGTCCGAATGGGACTACCGCGCGAAGTGGCCCTGGCGCTGGCCGCTCAAACGGTGCGCGGTGCGGCGGCCATGGTGCTCGAAACGCACGAGCATCCTGCCGTCCTCAAAGACCGCGTGGCCAGTCCCGGCGGAACGACGATTGCTGGACTCGCGGCACTTGAGCAGCACGGACTCCGCGGGGCACTGATCGCGGCTGTCGAGGCGGCCACACACCGGTCGCAGGAGTTGGGAAAATAGCGGGAGCACGCCGGTGGCCCGATGTCGCCGCCGTCGATCCAGCATTGCCCCGACCACCCTTCAGAAATAGGATACCAAACAGGTGGCGCAGGTCCCGCTCGCCGCACGCAGGGAGAAAATTACCGTGTCTTCGATCTTCGTCGTCGTCGACGACAAACACATTCCCGTCTATCGCATCATGTGGGTGGCCGACACGCCCCACTTTTGCGGAAATGATGACTGCGTTTGCGAGGGGGATTACGAAGTTCGGCTCGAGCAGGACGAATCGGTTTGGGCTTCGCGTCAGGAGCGCGACAACGTGCTGAAAGCCGTCGAGGCCTGGTACAACGGCGAACGCGATGCGGACGACGCCGATGCGGATTGGGACGAGTAGGCCGATGACGCGACGACGCGACCCTGGGGCGTGAAGTTTGCTTGCGCAGGGTGGAGCGGCCGCTGTCAGGCTGTTAGATTGCAGCAACTCATCCGCCCGCTTGTCATTCCGGGGCCCTGCCGATGTCGTTGTTCGCCGACAATCGATACCAGTGGCGCGAAACCTATTTCGTGCTGTTTCAGCAGAAGCATCGACCAACTGTGGAAGATGTCAAGAGAGCCCTGGCCGATTTGGGTTCACGGATTTCAGTCGCCCATTTGCAGCCCACGAAGGACGGTCTGCTCGAGTCGATGACGGTCTTGTCGCACGCCGATGCGGCAGGGATGGACATTACTTTCGTCGCGGGCGATGAGGTGCAGGAGCAATTGGCCGAACTCAAAGAAGAGTGGCAGCAGCGGAAGCTCGATCCACAGGAGAAACTGCGGCTTGGCCAGCTCCTTAAATCCGACGCCCGGTACGACGTATTTCACTTCGAGGAACTCTCCGACATGTTGTCGGAGGAAGACGAAGATGGTCCACTCGACCCCGGGACGCTACTGCTGGTTCTCAGTCGGTTGGCCCAGCTTTGCCACGGATTGAGTCTCGATCCCCAATCGGGCGAGCTACTCACTTGAGCCTGCGGAGCAACGCCAATCCTGCGGCCCGAAAGCAGGGCCAGCAGAATTATCGCAGTGCGATTCGTGAGTGTGTGCGGTGTGACAGGCCGCCAACCTTCCCCACATTCGGCTTGCGCGGACGAGCCACCGGATTGAGTGACTGCGTCCGAGCGGTCCAGCTAACCGGCATAGTCTCAGTGCTGACTCTGCGGTAACAGCACTCGTCCAGTGACCAAGGCGAGCCGCCAGCGCGGACGGCTGAGTTTCGCGGCCTTGGCGCCGCAACTCTTCGGTCTGCCCAATTCCATAGTAGAACCGGCGGACATAGTCGAGCGTCAGCCGGTCGGTGGGTATAAAGTGCTGTACTCGGGCCCCCGGGATCCAATGCCCCCGGTGGCCTGCTTCAAGAAGCCGCTGAAGCATTTGCGATTCCTCGCCGCGAACCTGGCCATCGGCGACTCGGCCCAGCCGACCGTCGTAAGCGAATTGTCGTTGAATTTCGGTCCTGACGGCGAAGTTGGCGCCGTAGGGGAGCCGCCGTGCATCGCATTCGAACTCCGCGTCCCCCAACTCGCGGAGGGCAAAGGCCGACTGCACGACCTGCCAATTGGCGACGATCCACGCAGGAGGCGTGCTTTCGAACCAGGGGACGATCGGACCTCCCAGGAACGCGGCGTTAGGATGCCTGTCAGCGGCAGCAAGCATTTCACCGAGCCACTGCGTGTTGACGAGGACATCGTCGTCGGTCCACAGGATCCACTTGCCGCGCGCTTCGCTCGTCCCTCGATTGCGCGCGTGCGACTGCCCTTGGCGAGGCTCGTTCGTCCAGCGCAGAGGGAGCTTTTCAGCAAAAACTGACAGCACTTCGCCAGATTCGTCGGTGCAGTTATTGGCGACAACAAGCACTTCCCATTTTACAGCCGCGGGAACTGCCAGGGACACCATCCGCTCGAGCGTCTGGGCGAGCAAACTGGCTCGATTCCAGGTACAGATCACGATCGTGGCATCCATGTCGCTGGCCCCGCTCGACCTGAATCATGCACTCTCTCGGAAGCCGAGCTGATGCAGCCGGCTGTAAAGATCGCAGCGGCGGATCAACTCGTCGTGCGGTCCGCTGTCGATGATCCGACCGTGGTCCATCACCACGATCCGATCGGCCAGGGCGATCGATGACATCCGATGCGTGATCATCAGCGTCGTCCGGCCGCGGACGAACTGCTCGAGCACCTTGTGGATGAGTTGTTCGCTTTCGAGGTCGATCTGGCTGGTCGCCTCATCGAGGATGAGGAATTTGGGATTTCGCAGGATGGCGCGGGCGAGCAGAATCCGCTGCCGCTGACCGCCGCTCAGACGGCCTCCTCGCTCGCCAACCATTGTCTCATAGCCGTCGGGGAGTTTGTCCACGATAAATCCATGGGCAAACGCCTTCTCCGCGGCTGCGACTACTTCTTCCTGCGTGGCCTGTGGCGAGCCGTACCGGATATTGTTAAGCACAGTGTCGTCAAAGAGCATCGCCTGCTGGGCAACGAGGCCGATCAGGCTCCGAAAATCCTTCATCCGGAGTTCGCGGAGGTCGATTCCCCCGAGTTTCACGGCACCCTTGACCGGATCGTAGAACCGGGGCAACAAGTTGCAGAGAGTTGACTTGCCGCATCCATTCGGACCAACGATCGCCACTGTCTCGCCAAACGGAATGTGCAAATTGATCTGCTCCAGGACGTACTGTCCCTCGCGGTAGGCGAACGAGACGTTTTCGAAGGTCAAATCGGGCCGGAGGGTGTCGAGCGACTTCGGGGCCGGCGGGTCGACGATCGTCGGTTCGCGGTCGAGCGCATCGTAGAGCCGGTCGGAGGCGGCCATACCGCGTTGCAGCGTGTGCATCACTTCCGCCAGCTTCCGCGCCGGGTCGGAGATGCCTGCCAGCAAGGCAAAAAATGCGAGCAGCGAACCGAGACTTAAGGGACGGTCCATGATCGGAATTCCGAGGAGCGTCGTCTGTTGGTTGATCACCAGATACGCTCCCGTAATGATCGCCACGCAGATGATCGCGGTCCCCATAAACTCGGCCGTGGCACGCCCCATGGCATTGAAGAACATGATCCGCATCGCGCGGCGAAAGTAGCCTTTGCTGCACTGATGAAACTGCTTCCGTTCGTGGCGCTCCATGCTGAAGCCTTTAATCGCTTGAATCCCCGAGAACGTCTCGGACAGCACTTCGTACAGCCGGCCCATTTCTTCCATCGCCCGGCGATTCGCCTTCTTCAGCGACCGCGAGAGGCGAATCATCACGTAAGCAGCGAGCGGTGCGACAAGCAGCGATACGACAAGCAGCCGCCAACAAATGAGCGCCGCTCCAATCAGGCACGCCAGCGCCTTCAGCGGCTCCAGCACCATCCGACCCACCAGCACATTCACGCCGTTGAACGCACAGTTGAGGTCCCCCGTGAAGCGGTGCATCAGATGACCCGTGTGATCGTTGCCAAAATGGGCCAGTTCCATGCTAAGCGTCTTGCGATACAGCTTCATCCGCATGTCATACAGCGCAAGCTGCGTCAGCCGTTCGACGAGCATCAAGTTGCTAACGAGCAGAGTGTCCTTGACGAACGTGGCCGCTAGCAGAAACGCCACAAACATGGCGAGCGTGACAAACGCGTTGTTGGGCAAATAACGCTTGACGATCGGCTGCAGGAACTCGGCGGCCTGGAGTTCCTTCTCGGCGGCGTACAGGCGGTTTTCGATGGCCGATTGCTGGCGGCTCAGCTTCTGCTTTTCAGCGGCAGGAAGCTTGTCAATCTGGGCCCGCAGTTCGGCCTGTTCTTGCTTGGCCGTCGCGATTTTTTTCCGCGCCGCTTCGACCTTGGCGTCGGCAAAATCGTGCGGCTGTTTTTCGCTGAAGATGATCTCGACGACGGGCTTGATCAGCCCCAAGTTGGCTCCCCAGAGGACCGCCACGCCAATCGAGCAGAGCAGGGCGGCGACAAACGTATAGCGGCGGCGAAGCGTATGCCGTACGACGCGCAGGAAGTTCTTCATGGAGAATCGAGATCAGCCGCGGCCAGGCGAACCTGAATCGCGGCGCGATGGTCGAGTGGGTCGCAGCGGGCCGAGACAGCTTAGAACTGCCCCGGCGTGATGTCTCAGCGGTCCGCTTTTAACAGATGGGAGGCGAAACATCCAAGGCCGCTTGCTCCACGCGAGTCACCCAAACCGCCCATTTTGCGCACTTGCCAACTCGGCTATGTGTCGTTCGTTCCGCACGTTCAGCCCAAAAAAGTGCCGACCGCAAGCCTACCACTTCCACCCATCGCGCAGTTGCCGATTCACGACGCAGTTTTCCGGCCAGCGGCCCTGGTGCAGGTCGACGATGCAGAGGGCCGCCAGACTGCTGGCGGCCGCTTGCGATTCGCAGTCGAGTCCCCCCATGTGCGTGCAGAGGAGCACGTTGTCGTACTGGAGGAGCGGGCTGGTGGTCGGCAGCGGCTCGGTCTTAAAGACATCGAGCGCTGCTCCCAGTAAGTGTCCCCGGTCGAGCGCTTCGCAGAGAGCGTCCTCGTCGAGCACAGCCCCGCGAGCTGTGTTGATCAGGACTGCTCCTGATTTCATCCGGGCCAGCGTCTGGCGATTGATCAGGTTGACCGTCTCTGGAGTCGTCGGAGGATGCAGACTCACGACATCGGCCGACTCGAGGAGCTCGCTGAGGGACATCAGCGTGACCCCGTGCCGAGTGGCAAAATCCTGATCGGCAAACGGATCATGGGCGATCACGGTCATTCCCATACCTTGCGCTTTGGGTACGACTGCGCGGCCGATTCGGCCGAGTCCAACGATGCCAAATACCTTGCCGGCCATCCGGGGGAGCGGCGTTCGCGACCATATTCCCGTCCGCACCTCCCGATCGCGTTGGACGAGTCCACGGGTCACTCCGAGCATGAGCGCGATCGCATGTTCCGCGACCGACTCTTCGAGCGTACCGGGCGTGATCGTCACGACGATCCCCAGATCCGTGGCCGCGGCAATATCAATGGAGTCGTAACCAACCCCCATTCTGGCAATCGCGCGGAGTTTCGTCGCCGCCAGCACCTCGCGAGTCATCGGCTCCGTGCTGGCGAGCATAGCGTCGATCCCGTCGAGCACTTTGAGCAGGTTTTCGCGGGGAAATGTATCGAACCCTTCCGGCGGATATACAACCTCGAATCCTCCCTGCAGGAGGATCTCACTGTAGTCGCCAGGGATATTGCGCAGGATGGTGGGAGTGACGAGAACTCGCGGCATACCTGGACCGTGGAGAGGAGCGGCACAACGTGCCCGGACAATCAAGTTCTACTCCCGGCAAAAGGGGCGGGAATGGAAACTGCCCGAGCTGAACACAGAACTTAACGATCAGGGTTTCTAGCCGCCGACCTTCCCGAACGCAACTGGAGCAGGTTGACATGCCGCCGAACGGGGGGACCCGCGGTCGCTTTCGCGCGATCGCGTGTTCTCATAGAATACAGCGGCATTCACGGTGGAAATTTCGAGCGCGAAAGGACGGCCCTTGGCGACCAGCAAGGTGGAAATCATTGGAATCGGCGACGACGGGCTGGAAGGCCTCACAGCCGCGGCCCGCCAGACGATCCAACAGGCCGAAATACTGATCGGCAACCGCCCGTTGTTGACGGCGGCCGGTGGAAAAGCCGAGCGGATCGAGATCGGCAATGACCTGGACGCAATTGTTCGCCAGATCGAAGCCTCTCCTGGCAAGCGTATCGTGGTGCTGGCCACAGGCGATCCGCTATTTTACGGTACGGCTCGTTACTTGTGCGATCGGCTAGGCAAGGACCGTTTTGAGGTCCGGCCTCACGTCAGTTCGATGCAGTTGGCCTTTGCTCGGGTGAAAGAGAGTTGGGACGACGCTTACCTGGCAAGTCTGGCCTCGCAACCGCTGGAACTGGTGGCGGAGAGGGCGCGCACAGCGACTAAGGTGGGGCTGTTTACCACCGACGCTACCCCTCCCCGAGTTGTGGCCCAAGCGCTGCTCGACCGAAAGATCGACTACTTCACGGCTTATATTTGCGAGAACTTGGGAGCGCCGGACGAGTGCGTGACTCGGGGAGAACTGACCGAAGTCGCGGGGCAGAATTTTTCGCCACTCAATGTCCTGATATTGGTCCGCAAGCCGGATGTTCCCGACCGGCCGATTACTATGCGGGGTCGCAAGTTGTTCGGCAATCCAGACGAAGCGTTCTTGCAGTCGCAGCCGAAACGGGGACTACTTACACCGGCTGAGGTCCGGGCAGTCGCCCTGTCGCTGCTCGATATCGGACCGACCAGTACTCTGTGGGATGTCGGGGCGGGGAGCGGCTCGGTTGCGATCGAAGCGGCTCAGATTGCGGCAGGTGGCGTGGCTTACGCTATCGAAATGGACCCCGATGACTATGCCTTGATCGCAAGCAATGCCGAACGATTCGGGGTGACGAACCTGACGCCGATCCTGGGCAAAGCGCCCGAAGCTTGGGTCGGTCTCCCCAAACCTGACGCGGTTTTCGTGGGAGGCACGGGGCGGCAGGTCCGGCGGATCGTGGAACTGGCCCTCGAGGAGCTACGCCCCGGCGGACGGCTGGTCGCCAATGTGGGGAGCGTCGAAAACGTGGTGGCAGTTCGCGAGTTACTGCAATCCCAGGAGGCCGAGCCTCAGGTGCTCATGATCAATCTGGCACGCGGCAATGACCAACTGGAACGCCTGCACTTTGAAGCGACGAACCCGACGTTTCTCGTGTGGGGCGTCAAGAAGTAGCCGGCACGGCTCTCCTCGCTCCGAGCACGCATGGCACAGCGAACCTCAGTGACACTGCGAGTCGAATAGACCGCGGCTTCCATTCAACCTTCCTAAAGAGATTCCGCACCATGACCCGCACACTCACTTTGCTGTTAGCTACTGGGCTTTCGCTTGGTCTGACTGGGTTCCTACGGGCGCAGGACGCTGGGCCACGTGTTCCGCCGGGAATCGTTTACGAGGCTGACATCGTGTTCGGCAAAGGGGGCGAGACGGACCTTGCGCTCGACATTGCTCGACCCGAAAAACTCGAGAAGCCCGCCCCATGTATCGTCTTCATTCACGGCGGCGGCTGGCGGGGCGGAAATCGTAAGGTGCATGCCAGCCACATCATCGATTTTGCCCAGCGCGGCTATGTCGTCGCCACAGTTTCGTATCGACTGGTACCATCAGCACGCTTCCCCGCCCAAGTCGAGGACGTGAAGTGCGCAATTCGCTATCTGCGGGCCCATGCTCAGAAGCACCAGCTTGATCCTCAGAAGATTGGCGCCGTAGGGTTTTCGGCGGGCGCGCATCTGGCAATGCTGCTGGGGACTATGGACGCTAAGGACGGCCTCGAAGGCGAAGGAGGCCATGCCGACGCGTCGAGCAAGGTTCAGGCGGTCGTGGCGTACTTCGGGCCGACGCAGCTCGGCGCCGACGACATTCCAGCGGTCTCGGCCGGGATGGTCAACGATTTCCTCGGCTCGACGAAAGAAGAAAACGCCGAGATTCGCCAGCGCGCATCGCCCATCACGTATGTCGACAAAGACGACGCTCCGCTGCTCATTTATCAGGGAACGAAGGACCGCCTCGTCCCGCATACCCAGGCGTTTGTCATGGCCGATGTGATGACCAAGGCAGGAATGCCGGGCCGCGTGGAGCTTTTGATCGGCGCCGATCACGGCTGGGGCCCACCCGAACTGACACGTACCGTCGAAGGGACGCTGGCGTTTTTCGCGGAACAATTGAAGTGATCTCGCCGCGAAGCGCGCCGGCCGACCTTTGACCCCGCCTTCGATCCCCCGTTCTTGTCAGCCTTTCCATGCCCACGCTCGTCCTTGGCACGCGAAACCGCAAAAAGCTCGGCGAACTGACCGCGCTGCTCGAACCGCTTGGTCTCAAGCTCGCCACGCTGGCCGATTTTCCCGAGTCCATCGAGATCGACGAGACCGGCGACTCCTTCGCAGCTAACGCGGCACTCAAGGCGGCGCAGCAGGCTCGCCATCTACAACAATGGGTGTTGGGCGAAGACAGCGGTCTGGCGGTGGATGCCCTCCAAGGCTCGCCGGGGATATTCTCGGCTCGCTACTCTGGCGAAGGAGCCACTGACGAACGCAACAACGAGCGGTTGATTAGTGAACTGGCCGGCGTACCACTCGATCGCCGGACCGCACACTACGTCTGCTCGGCGGCGCTGTCCGATCCGACGGGCACGATCCGCGTGGCGAGCGAAGGAATTTGCCGGGGACGCATACTCGAGAGCCCGGCAGGGTCCGGCGGATTCGGATACGATCCACTCTTTGAGATTGTGGAGTGCCACCAGACATTTGGCGAACTGGCCCCCGCAGTGAAGAGCGTGCTTAGCCACCGGTCGCGAGCGATGCGGACCCTCGTTCCTTCGATCCAAGAACTGCTGGCGAGCGGGAGGTGGAAGTGACCTGAATATCCCAAAGCCTGCAAGAAACGAAAGTGGCAGATGTCCGCGATGAGAGGCAAACACCTGCCGGATGACGATTGCGTAGATGAACTAGTGGGTAATTATGAGGATTGGAAAAAGCCTGACAAGGCGAGAACCCGCAAAATACATAAGGGGGCCGCGATGTTTTCACAAGCTCTGGTAGCCAAACGGGTTGCGGCTCTCGCCGCGGTGGTAATCGGGCTCCAAATTATTTCTTTTGGATCTCGACTGCGGGGCGAGGAACCGGCCGCCTGGGCGGAGGCCAACATGCCGTCGTTGGTCGCCCTGTACCAGCACTTTCATGCCCATCCGGAACTCTCGTTCGAAGAAAACAAGACCGCGGAGCGGCTGGCACAGGAGCTGAGGGAGGTCGGCGCTGTAGTCACAGTGGGCGTGGGCGGTACGGGAGTGGTCGGCCTCTTGAAAAATGGGGACGGCCGGACCGTCATGCTCCGCACCGATCTCGACGCCCTGCCGGTGACCGAACAAACGGGCCTCGCCTACGCTTCGCAAGTGAAAGTCGAATCCGACGGACTCGAGACGGGCGTGATGCATGCCTGCGGACACGACATCCACATTACCAATCTGATTGCCGTGGCCCGCTGGTTCGCGGCACACAAAGACCAGTGGCAGGGAACGCTGGTCTTCATCGGACAGCCGGCCGAAGAAAGGGGAAGCGGAGCCAAGAAGATGCTCGACGATGGCCTGTTCACCCGTTTCCCCCGCCCCGATTACTGCCTCGCGCTGCACTGCGACGCCACGCTGGCGGCGGGCCGCGTCGGCGTTCGCGGCGGATACGCGCTGGCCAATGTCGATAGCGTCGACATCACGCTGATCGGCAAAGGGGGGCACGGGGCGTATCCCCACACGACCATCGACCCGATCGTGATGGCGGCACAGCTCGTTCTCTCCCTGCAAACCATTGTCGCCCGCGAGGTAAAACCGACCGATCCGGCGGTCGTCACCGTCGGCGCCATCCGCGCCGGAACAAAGCACAACATCATCAGCGGCGAATGCCATTTGCAGCTGACGGTGCGAAGCTACCGCGACGAAGTCCGCCAGCAGTTGCACAACGCAATCGTCCGCAAGGCCAAGGCTGTGGCTGCGGGAGCCGGGGCGCCAGAGCCCAAGATCGTGTTCTCCGAAGGGACACCGGCGATGTTCAACGACGAGAAGCTGGCGGCCCGCCTCGACGCAGTGTTCGTTCGCGAGCTCGGGGCGGAGGCGATCGACCACCCCGAAGCAAGCATGGGGGGCGAGGACTTCTCGCAGTATGGCCGCGCTGGGGTGCCGATCCTGATGTATCGCCTCGGAACGATCGAGTCCCGCCGGCTGGCCCGCCTGAAGCAGCTCGGGCAGGAGCCCCCTTCGCTGCACTCCCCCCTCTATTACCCCGATCCCGAGCCGACGCTCAAAACGGGCGTGCAGACGATGGTTGCCGCGACGCTGGAGCTGCTCAAGCAGTGAGTTTCTCGACTTCTTCGTCCCTGCGGCCTAAGCCCGAAATGCTGCTGTGGCTCCTCGCCTATTGCGCCGTCATGGCGACGATCGTGGGAGTCATGGTCAGCGTTCGCTCGACGGCCATGCAGTCGTACGGCACGCGGGACGCCCAGGTTGAGTGGGACGCCTGGCGGGCTGATGCGAGGGAGATGTCCGAGGGACAGGGTCCGGTTAAGCGCCGGCCGCCGAAGAGCGCCGAGCCTCCGGCGCTGGTGCTGATGCGGGATCACTTCGGAGTTTGTCTGGCGCTGGCCCTCGTCCTTTCGTCACTGCTGTACGGGACGGCGATGTTCTTCCTGCGGGGCATCGTCTCCTCCGGAGGAAAGTTCGGACCAAGTACACGGCCGGGGTCGCCGGGGCCTAAGAAAGCAACGTGAGGCTGACCTGCAGATCGAAGCAAGAAATCCCAGGGATCACATCGGGAAGTGGTTCGCCGCGGAGTGGACTTAACGCGGCAGAGCCGCAATGCGGGCAACGAGGCAAGCGGTCGGATGTCAGAGGTCACCGCCTTCGATTTCTGGCGTCTGACTTGCCTCCGACTTCTCCGCAGGCTGCACAGAATGTCCGTCGTAAGAAACTAGAATGGCGCTTCGCCGTCGGGCTGTTGGTCATTCGGGGGCGATTTTTTTGCCGCCTTCTTGGCAGCTTTCTTCTTCGGCGCAGACTTTTTCTTTGCGGACTTGGCGTCGCCGCTGGCCTCCGCTTTGGGGGCCGCGCTCTTACCTCGCTTGGCACCGCGCCTCGCCGTTCCGCCTGAGGGACCGCGTGCTGCCCGTTCGGCCAGCAAATCGAGCGCCTTTTCCAGCGACAAGTCCTCGACCGCCAGATCCTTGGGCAGCGTGGCGTTCGTCGTTCCATCGCTCACGTATACGCCATATCGCCCTTCCAGCACCTTGATCGGCTGTCCGGTGATCGGCGACGCGTCGAACGCCTTGAGGGGCTCTTTGGGGGCGGCGCGGCCGCGACCCCGCTGCTTGGGCTGCGACAAGAGCTCGAGCGATTGGGCGAGGGAAACGTCGATCGGCGAGACTTCGCGGGGGAGCGACCGCGTTTCCGCGCCGCACTTGATATATGGCCCAAACTTGCCGTTAAAGGCGACGATCGGCTCATGCGACTCGGGATGTTCGCCGACGGTTCGGGGGAGCGACAGAAGCCGGAGGGCGACTTCCATCGTCACGTCGGCGGGTGTCATTCCGGCCAGGAGCGAGGCGTTCTTGGGTTTTTCCGCGTCGTCGGCGGTGCCGCGCTGGACGTACGGACCAAAGCGTCCCTGCTTCAAATAAACCGGCTTGTGCGTGTCGGGGCACATTCCCAGCGGCTCGATCCCGGCGCTGGCCTGATCCAACAGTGCGAGCGCCTTTTCGAGCGTCATTTCGTCGGGGGGCATCTCGTCGGGAATGCTCGCCTTCCGCTCGCCATGTTCGAGAAATGGCCCGAACTTGCCAACGCGCACAAAGACCTCGACGGGTGCGTCGCCGCCCGACGCGCCCAGCGGAAACCGCGCCAAGTCGCGGGCGTCGATCTCACTGAGCTTTGATTCGAGCTGCGATTTGAGCCCCGGCGTGCCATCGCCAAAGTAAAACCGCCGCAGGTAGGTGGCGGCGTCCTCTTCCCGCCGGCTGATCGCATCGAGCAGATCTTCCATCTGGGCGGTGAACTGATAGTCGACTAGACCCGGCAGGTGCTCCTCCAGCAGGCGCGAGACCGAGAACGCCGTCCAGGTGGGAACGAGCGCGTTCCCCTTTTTAAAGACGTACTTCCGTTCGAGGATCGTGTCGATGATCGAAGCGTACGTACTGGGCCGGCCGATTCCTCGTTCCTCGAGGGCGGCGGTTAGCGACGCTTCGCTGAACCGCGCTGGGGGCTGGGTCGTGTGGTCTTTGGCGGTCAGCTCCTGGAGCGTGAGAGGTTCTCCCGGCTTCATCGCCGGCAGGATCCGTTCGCGATCGGCCAGTTCGGCATTCGGATCGTCTGACCCTTCGACATAGGCCCGTAAGAACCCCGGGAAGTCGATAGTTTTCCCGCTGACCTGAAAGACCGCTCCCTCACCTTCGAGCGTGACGGTGATTATGTGGCCGCGAGCGTCCACCATCTGGCTGGCGATTGTCCGTTTCCAGATCAGCTCGAACAAGCGAAATTCGTCGAAATTGAGCACCCCCTTCAGAGCCGCTGGCAATTGGAAGGGGTGTCCCGCCGGCCGGATCGCTTCGTGCGCTTCTTGCGCGTTTTTGACTTTCGACTTGTAGATGCGCGGACTGACGGGAAGATAGTCGGCTCCATACTCGGTCCGCACCAGGTCGCGGGCGGCATCGATCGCCACCTGCGCGAGACTCGTCGAGTCGGTACGCATGTAGGTGATGTAGCCGTTCTCATACAGTCCCTGGGCGATATTCATCGTCCGCCGGGCGCCAAAGCCGAGCTTGCGATTGGCCTCCTGCTGCAAGGTGCTGGTCGTAAAGGGTTCGGCCGGCTTGCGGGTATAAGGGCGATCTTCGACATTCGTCACTCGGAACGTGCCCCTGGCCAGCTTGTCGGCCAGTTCGCGAGCGGCCGCTTCGTCGAGCAAAAGGAGTCCCGGATCCTTGATGCGCCCGGTGCTGCCGTCGAAGTCCTTACCCGACGGAATACGGCGTCCGTCGACCGAAACGAGTTCAGCCTCAAATTCCTTGGCTTCACCAGTGGCGAACTTTCCGACAAGATCCCACCAGGTCGCCGAGCGAAAGGCAATCCGCTGCCGCTCGCGTTCGACGATCATCCGCACTGCGACGCTCTGGACTCGCCCTGCCGAGAGCTTGGGGCGGACCTTTTTCCAAAGGAGCGGCGAGACTTCGTAGCCGTACAGTCGATCGAGAATGCGGCGAGTTTCCTGCGCTTTGACGAGGCCATCGTCGATCTCACGGGTATTGTCGAGCGCCTCGTGGATTGCTTCTTCCGTGATCTCGTGAAATACAAGCCGCCGCACGGGGACTTTGGGCTTCAAGACCTCGCTCAGGTGCCAGCTGATTGCTTCCCCTTCGCGGTCTTCGTCCGTTGCCAGGAGCAGTTCACCGCTTTCTTTGAGGAGTTGCTTGAGTTTGGTGACCTGCGACTTCTTTTTGTCCGGGACGACATAGATAGGTTCAAAGTTTTGGTCCACATTCACGCCGAGACGGGCCCAGGACTGCCCCTTGAACTCGGCGGGGACATCCTTGGCTCCTTCCGGCAGATCGCGAATGTGCCCGATGCTTGCCTCGACGGTGTAATTACTGCCGAGGAACTTCGATATCGTGCGGGCCTTGGCTGGCGATTCGACAATCACCAGCGTTTTGGCCCCGGCTGCGGTTCTCTTCGCCATCGGGTCGTCCAGGACACCTGAGGGGTGTTTTGAAATTGATTGGGTGCGGAGGGATGGTCAGGGCGGGGACGCGTGCTGCTTCTATATATCTCAGTTCAGGCTGCGGCAACCGCAGGGAAGTAGCTCCCGCAGTGCGGCGCTCCTACCACCGAATTAATCCTCACAGTCAACTCGAATCGAGAATACTCATCCGGTCAACCCCAGAGTCATTGGTGTGTCTTGCCGGAGAATTGCCGCCGTGTTGAACGCTAGGGTGAACTTGGCGAGTCTCGGCGGACCGTCTGCGGACGTTTACGCTGACGTGCGACAACGTGAGAGTGGCATTGAATTTACGTCGATTCGCCGTACAATCGCGGGATTCGGGGTCTCGATTGGCCATCGTCCGCTGCGATCGGAAAAATCTGCGGACGAGGTCGCATGTTGCGGGTCGAGAGATGGCTGGGCGACGAGTCGATTCGCGGCCAGCCACTCCAATCTGTTGTGGGTTGCGGCATGGTTGCCGCCGACGCAGCGTTCCGCGGCCAGTCACCGACGAAGGGCGAGAATCATGGCTAGTCGCACGATGAACTACCTCCGCAAGAACCAGAAAACAGTTCTGGTGATTATGGGAGTCGTTCTGATGTTTACGTTCACCATCGGCGGGTCGCTGTCATTTTTGACGGGGCCGACGCTGTTTAGTGGTAGTACCGAGGGGGGAGCGGTAAATCCAGTCGTTGCCACCTGGCGCGGGGGGAAGATCCGCGAAGACGACCTGCAAAAGGCCCGAATGCTCCACCTTGTGACGGTCAATTTCCTGCGTCAACTCCTGATGCTGTCGGTTGAACGGGGCGGCGAGCCCGTCGTCGGGGGACAGCCGATTCCCAAAGGGACGCAGCTCGGGCAAATTGCCCAGATCGACCCGGGGATTCCCGCCGACGCCAGTGAGTTTTCGCTGGTGCGTACGATGCTCCTGGCGAAGAAGGCCGATGAGTTGAAAGTTGCAGTTGACCGCGAATCGGCCCGGCAGTTTCTGCGCGGCCTGAACATCGAGTTCGAAGTCCCCGAAGCCGAGTGGCCGCAGATTGCCCGCGACGTAATCGGCGACAATCTGGCCATGAGCTACGACCAGCTGCTCGATCACTTGGCTTTTGAACTCAAGGCCCAGCATGTGCGGATGATGTCGCAGGCTGGACTGTTTTCGGTCTCGCCGGCCGCGGCGTGGGAGTATCACAACCGCTTGAACCGGCGGTTTGCGATTGAGGCGTACCCCGTGGAGACTGCCGCCTTTGTTAGCAAGGTGACGGAAACACCTTCAGATGCAGTGCTTCGCGATTTGTTCCTGGAAGGTCGAACCCGCGACCCCAACCCGAGTATCGCGGAACCCGCCTTCCGCCAGCCACAGCGAATCGCATTCGACTACTTGCGAGTCGATTTCCAGCCATTCCTGGAAAAGGCGAAGCAAACCATCACCGACGAACAGGTCGCCAAACAGTACGAGCTCGACATTACCCAGGGCAAGCACAAAGTGTTAGCGCTGCCCGACAATCCAGCTGTTCCCGCGACACCGGCTTCACCGGCGACGCCGACTGAACCGAAGCCGGACAACGAGCCGGCGGCCGTGAAACCTGATGGGGGGAACCCGCCGGAAGAGCCATCAGCAGCGAATACGCCAGCAGAGGATAAACCGGCGGAGAGTAAGCCAGACACTCAAGAACCAGACAAGAAACTGCCTCCGGAACCGTCGGCCGATGCTCCTCCTGCGGCCAAGGCGGACGAGCCTGCTGCGAGTGAGGCGAAGGCCGAGCAGCAGCCTGCAGAAACTCCAGCCGAACCGGCCCCCTGCCAAGTCGAGGATACTGCCGCCGAGACCGAGCCGACGGCCGAGCCAACCGACCAGCCCGCCGTCGAAAAGCCGTCGGAAGCACCTGCAACCGTCGTCGAATCGGCGGCTGCGGAGCCGCCGGGTGCAACCGAGTCGCCCGTGGCTCCACCTGTGGACCCGAGCGCACCGCCTCCGCCTCCTGCAGGTGAGAGCACTCCTCCCATAAGCCCACCGACCGAAGCGCCGAAGTTCAAGCCGCTGAGCGAAGTGCAGGATGAAATTCGTACGACGCTTGCCCAGTCGATCGCTCAGGAAGCGATGAGCAAGGCCGTGTCGGCCGCGATCGCCGAGATCAGCCAGCACGGCAGCAAGCTCCGTCGCTGGGAAGCGGCCCAAGAGGCCAAGCGTAAGAGTACGACAGTCGTCGACCCAGGAAAATTGCCGCTCGCGGAGATCGCCCAGCGGCATGGCTTCACCTTCGAATCGATACCTCTGGTCGATCGATTTCAAGTGGCCAAGTTCGAAATCGGCCGCAATGTGATGGAGTTCGACCGGGCGGCGCTGCAAATGGGGCGATTCAATTCGCTGTCGTTTGCGGATATCGCCTTTGTTCCCGGGGAATCGCTCTACACGCCACAGCAAGTCAATGCGTCGCTGAATGATGTGAGCTACATCTTCTGGCGGACGGCCGAGGAGTCGGCCAAAGAACTGACCTTCGCGGACGCCAAGCCTGCCGTTCTCAAATTTTGGAAGGATCAGCAGGCATTCAAGCTGGCCGGTGAAGAGGCCGTCACACTGGCTAAAAAGGCCGCGGATGCCAAGTCCCTCCGAGAGGTCTTGGATCCCAGCAAGGTCATCGATGTGGCCCCGTTCTCCTGGCTCTCGGCAGGTTCGCTGACATTCGGCGCGAACGAACCGACGCTGTCGACCGTGCCGGAAATCGAACTTGCAGGTCAAGAGTTTATGCGGGGCGTGTTCTCCCTCTCACCCGGTGAGACGGGCACAGCGCCAAATCAACCAGAGACGCGAGTCTACGTGGTGCGGGTAGTTAGCCAGGCGCCCGACGACAACATCCTCCGCCAGATGTTCGTCGATAGCGGGATGAATTTTCAGCTGATGAGCGTGGCCCAGCGAGAAACGTTCGAGACGGCCTTCAAATGGTACGAAGGGCTCGAACGCGAAATGAACCTCGTCTGGGAGCGCCCTGCCGATTCCTCGCGCGGATCGTAGTGGCCTCGCTACTGGCAAAATTCCAGGATCGCTTGGTTCACTTCGGTTGGTTTCTCGAGCGGAGCCATGTGCCCAGCCCCGGCGATCTGCACATAGGTCGCCTGCGGCAGCTTCTCGGCTACCGACTTCATCTCGTCGGGCGGTGTGATCGCGTCATGCTCGCCACAGATCAAGAGCGTCGGCAGATCGATCTGTGGAAGCAACTCGGTCACGTTACGACGCTGGGCCATACCCCGGGCCGCGGCGGAAATGCCCTTTGGATCGGTACGCAGGATGACCTGCCGCGTTGCTTCGACGACGGGTGAGCCAGTTTCGATCGTCGTTTTCGCGAACAGCTTGGGCAGCATTGCTTCGGCCACAAAACTGGGCCCTTCCTTCAAGACTCGTTGCGCCAAGCCAATACGATTGGCGGCGGTTTCATCTGAGTCAGCGGCGGCCCGGGTATCACACAGGATCAGCCGGCTCAGGTGCTGGCGATGCCGCAAGGCGAATTGCCAGGCGACATAGCCTCCCATCGACAGGCCGCAGAAAATCACCGGCTGCGAGACTTCGAGGGCCGCGAGCATCTCGGCCAGATCATCCGCCATTCGCTGCATGGTCACGAGGCCCGGCAGCACGCTGCTGTTTCCGAATCCACGCAAGTCCGGAACTAGAACCCGAAACCTTTCGGCCAATGGTGCCGTTTGCCCGGACCACATCGTGCCGTCAAGCGGAAAACCATGCACCAAGAGGAGCGGCCGACCGCTGCCTTGGTCCGTATAGGCAAGTTCTCCGTCATGCACTTTCACAGTGGCCATCGCGCGTTCCTTCGGTTCGAGCAATCCGCTGCCAGGGAATGAAGCCCTGCGCCCCTTCCCCCGACTTTCAAAGCGGCACGCCGACGAGCCGCAAAAGCCACTGGCCGACGAGCAATACCCCCAGAATACCAAACAGCCACTGGGCCCAGTAACCGGTCGCGAGTTCTGCGAGGCCGCGGCGGATCCGCACCAGTTGCACGGCCCGAAACGGAATCTGCGCGACCATCATGCCGAAGAGCCAGAGTCCAGCCGGGTTATAGCGCCACGCGGCCGTCAGGTCGCCACGGGCCAGCGAAATAAAGCACCGGGTGAGTCCGCAGCCCGGACAATCAAAACCGAGATACCGTTTCGACATGCACAGTTCCGGAAGTGGCACGCCGACGATCGGCAACAGCACTTCAGTCGAATTGCGTACCGACAGAATGAGGGCGAGCCCTATTACGCCGCAGGCCAGGGCGAGAATCACCACATGGTACAGCGGGTCGGGTCGCGTCAGCGGCGGAAACCCGCCCGCCAAGCTGTCTCCCGTCGGCTCCAAGCTGGCGCAGAGTTCGCCCGCTTCTCCGGTCGCCAGCGTCTGTGCACTGGGTGGCAATTTATAACGTGGCTCGCGATTCATCACCATCTTTCGAATCGACTGGCGTCTCACAATGTCCAATCGATTTTGTTACGGACGATTGGGATCTATATTCTTCGCCTCAGGTTCTTCGCCGCGCGCCGGCTTGCCGGGTCCGCGGGCCGCCAACTCCTTTTCGAAGAACGCGAGTTGCCGCTTGATTTGTCCCGAGTGCGGGTCAAATTTCACCGCTCGAGACTGATATCGAACGGCGCCGGCGTAGTCCCCCTTGGCGTAGTAGCAGCGACCCAGCGTATCGAGATACCCCGGATTGTCGACCCGGATTTCCAGCGAGCGGTGGCTTAGCTGGAGCGCCTCGTCGTAGTCCCCTTCGGTATTCGAAACAAGCCAGGCAATCTGGTTGCACTGCAGGGCGATTTCCCACTGTATGGCCGCCCGAGTCTGTTCGTTTTGTGCCTGCGCCGCCAATTCCTCATAGCTCTTGAGTTGCTTGCGATAGGCGCTGGCCGATTCCTCGATCAACGTTCGCGTCTTGGCCTGCCGCTCGACCGACCGGTTGGGCAGGCGATACATGGCAATCAGGACGTCGGCATCGGTTGGATCGGCTTCAAGTGCCTTGGCCAGCCGATCCTCAGCCTCGTCGAATTTCTGCTGCTCGATGAGGACGCAGGCATAGAAGTAGTGCATTCGCGAGTAGACGCTTTCAGGATCGCGCTGCGTTCGGGCGGCGGTCGCCTTGGCCGCCTCATCCTTGTCCATCAGGTCGCACAGGGGCTGCAGCGTTTCGCCCGCCGCCTGATCCTGGGCCTGATCGTGCAGCATCTCCGACAGCAGGAACCGAATCTGAAAATCGACGGGCGAACCCGCAGTTGTCGATTTCAGGATGTGGCGAAACTCGCGTTCCGCCCAGGAATGCAAGCCGGCTTCCTGCAGTTTGAGCGCGACAATCCGGTGCAAATCGGTGTCTTCCGGATCGATGGCGAGCGCCCGCTCGGCGGTTGCTTGCGCCTCATCCGTCCGCTGGAGCTTCAATTGCGCCTCAGCCACGCGATACAGGAGCTCCGGCTGCCGGCCAAACTCATCGGTATATCGATCCGCCACTTCGAGAACCACCAAGTACTGCTCGGCGTGCAGGAGCCAACTTATGAGTTCCTTGAGCTGTTCGGGCGTGCCGTCGAGCAGCGTGATGGTCCGCCGGATCACCGCCAACGCTTCTTCATCCTTGTCGAGCCGCTGGAGCAGGTCGACCTGCCACCGATAGAGATCGCGGACGATTTCCCGGTTAGTCTTGTCGGGATGCCGCGCCAGCGTGAGGTGCTCGGACCGCGTTGCAGCATCCCACTCGGCCAGCGACGAACCCGGATCGAGCAGCGTTTTGCTATACAGCCGCAGCCAGTCAGCCGCCGGACGATTGCTGCTGGCCACCACCTTGGCAATTTTCTCGGCTAGCCGCGCCGGCGCGGGTTCGTCGTCAGAATTCGATTGCAAAACTAGGAGGGCTGCGTACTTGGAAAGCACATCCACCGTCTCGAACCTCGCCAGTCGGCAGAGAGCGACGACCCCTTCCTGCTGCGGCAGCGCTGCCAAACGGACCATTCGGCTCTTTCGCTCGTCGTCGGTCTGGTCGCCATATCCACGCAGGATTTTCACAACTTCCGGCGGATCGTCGTCGGCAAACCAGCGGACGCTCATGCTGCGGACCAGGTGCCGCGCACGGAGCGCGATTTCGGGATCGTTGTTGTTCTGAGCGGCATGCAGGACGTCGAAGACTTCGAGACCCATCTGCACGAGCTTGGCCTCGGCCGCTTCGCGCGTGGCAAAGTCGTCATCCCCCAATTGTCGAATCAGGTTCGAGGCCTGTTGTTGTAGCGCTTCCGCAGCTGGCGGAGTGTCGGCCCCCGGCGAATTGGCGCCTGCAGCCCCCTCTTGCCCGAAGGCGTTTCGCGCTGCAATCGGCCCGACGAGACAGGCTCCCGCCAGGCAACAACCGAGCAGCCATCGAATCTGGATAAGTTCGCGCATGTTCAACGAATCCTCGTTCCGCAGAATTTTCGGCCTGCAACCACTGTTGAGAATACTACACATTCGTTTCGCCGGGCAAGGCAAACGGCGGCTCGCTTTCCTGGGCTTCGCGAGTAGGGGAGACTCTCGAGCTTGGTAAAATCGGTGCATGGCGCTCCATGAATCCGACCGCGAGGACCTGCTGCGCGAGGCGACGGCTCTCGTCCCGCGGGCCGAATATCGACTTTCCCACGAACCTGAACCGGTGACGATTGGTTTTCGTCGCGATGGGGCGTTGAGCCTATTTCTGGGGCCCGATTCGGTTTATCAGTTCACGGCTGCCGGCGAACTGCGGCGAGCGTTTGTGGCTGGGCTCCTCTACAAGGCCGAAAAGGGCAAACTCATCGAGCTCCGTCGCGAGCGTAGCGATGCGGGGGTGCATCTCGTCCGCCGAACGCTGGATGCGCCCGAGCAGCATCACTGGTTGACGGTGGCCGCGTGCCGGTGCGACGCGGTGGTTGGCGCCCTGGCCCGCGGAGAAATGGAGCTAGTCGGTCAGGTTCCGTTCGATGGAAATGTCGCCGCGCGTGTCGTGCAGTGGCGCGAGGAGCACCCCGGGCCAATTGTCGTTGCCCAGAGACCCCACGCGTCCTGAGGTCTGTGCTGCCCTCCAACTTCCGACTTCTGACCTTCGATCTCCGACCTCCTCTAAAAGCTCCCTTCCGAGACGATGTCGCCGGTGGCTCGCGTCGAGAGGGCGGCGTACACCTCCTTGGCGATGCGATCGTTCACGATCCTCACCGACCCGTCTCCCATCAGCAGATGGCAGCTTCCCGTGTGAAAACTGTAGGCCTCGTTGTCATTCGTGCAGTTCATCACACAGGGCCCCAATCCCTCGCCGATGCCGGTCGAGAGGAAGTCGGATCCGTCGAGGGCAATCTCGTAATGCGGATCGGCCCAGCCGCCGTTCTTGGCGTATCCGTCGGCCCGCAGGTGCTTTCCCGTTCGCCAGAGTGTCGGGCGGCCCGCGTCTTCCACCATCAGGATCGTCTGCGACAGTCCATCGCTCACTTCGGCCAGCCGCAGCGGCCGCGAAATCAACATGCCATTCTCATCCGGCGGCGAATACTCCGGCCAGCCGACCAACCGGCAATACTTGGCGTTGACGCCATGCGTGGGTGTATAGTCGCCCACCGCCGGACGAATATCGGGCCATCCCGGGTCGTACAAGATCGTCCGCGGCGTCGAGGGACAAAGTAGGATCGCGATCCGCGTTTGCACCGCTTGCCGATTGGCCGGATCGTCCCAGTCCTTTGTCGGGTCGTACCCCAGCGTCGGTTGTTCGATGTACGGCGCAATCGCCGGAAACATGGTGCCACTGGGGAAAACAAACCGCCAACCTGCCGGCAATTCACGATACGTGTTCTCGTGAATCGCCAGCGCCAGGCCCCATTGCCGCAGGTTGCTCTGACACTGCGCCCGGCGGGCCGCTTCCCGAGCCGCCTGTACAGCCGGCAAGAGCAGAGCGATCAAGATCGCCAGGATGGCGATCACGACCAGCAGTTCCAGGAGCGTGAAACCAGCATTTCGCAGCGCCTCCGAGCGGCAGCGGCCTGTACGAATAAGCATCGCACGTTCTCCTGGTTTGCGGCGAGCCCCAGAGTGGGATCAATCGTACCAGAGCCGCGGGAAAGAATGCAATCAAACACCGGGGTCGGGAGTCCTTGGCGGGACAGGACTCGGCCATTTTGAGATTGCGATTTCCGCCAACGACTCCTGACCCCTTAGGGTCGCATGTCGATTGTCGAAGGTCGCCGCAGCCCGGCGCGCCGAAGGCGCCTTACACCTTCGCGAGCCACTTACGGATCAAGCACTTGAATGTCGTCTTCGTCGACCCCGATGCGTTGAGTCGGACGTTGGAACGAGATGGCCCAACGGTCCGAAAAGGGACCGAGTCGCCACTCGCCAAACATCGTTCCTTCGCCGTCGTATGTGCCTAGATAATCGACCTGATGTTGCCCCAGATACTGCTTAACCATGGCGACTCCGCCCCCTGCGGAGATCGTGCCCTGCAGTGTAAAGGGACCGACGATATCGGTCCCTGAACCCGAGATCTGGCTGCCGGAGATTCGCAGCTTGAGCTGGTGCATGGGTTGACGGCCGTATCCCACTTCCTCCCACCAGCCCGCGCAGGCGATCGAAGGTTCTCGTGCAGACATTGGATACGCTCTCGACATGTTGGCCGTCGCCCCGGGGGACGCGATCACCTACCCCTTCGCCGGCCTCCGCGGCCCGGCCTTCGGCGGCTTGCGAATCCATGCCCCCGCGAGCTGCTCCGGCGGACCGTTCCACACCTCGCGGAACGACGCGGCAAAGTCGCCGCCCCCGCGCAGTTTTTCCAGCAGCAGATTGTACTTTCGCGGATCGGCCATCAGATACTTCACAAAGCTGTAGGACGCGATGTCCGCCTCTTCGGGAGGCATCTTGCCCGCGAGGAAGGCGTCCGGTGCCGACATGCCTGCCAGGACTTGCGGCAGCGCATTGTCCCACTGGGCCACACGCTCGTCGCCGCCGGTCGCCAGACGCGACGCGACCACGCGTCCCGACCCCTCGGCAAACCACCGCGGCACGCCCTGTCCTAGCGACGCCACATGCACCGCCGCGAGTTGCTGTGCGATCAGCGTATCGAGCGAATAGGGAGCGGCCTTGGGCGTGAGGACCGCTCCGTAGGCATCGACGATCGAGTACCGATGGTGGCCGCGCCAGGCATTCGGCAGATCGCGCTTTTCGACCATCTTGCCGAACTCGCCATAGTCGTACCGTTCGCCGAAGACGAACAGCGTCATCCGTCCTTTAACGAGCGGATCACTCTCCGGCGATTTGAGCATCTTCGCTACCTCGGCGGCCTGGGCCTCGGCCCGCTGGGCAATGTCGGCGAGCGTGTTCTCGCCGACGCTTCCCAGCACCAGGAAATTCTTCGACTCGGCCCGGCTCGGCGCATTGCCCGGCATTCCCAATCGCCAGTTGGCCGCCGCCAGCATCGCCCGATCGGCCGCTAGTTCTTCATGCGTCTGACTCTGGGCTTTGGCCAGCGCGGCAATCTCGACAATCGATTGCTTGGCGTCAGGACCGTCGAACTTAGCCCCTTCTGCGATCCACTTTTCGATCTTCGCGATCACCGCGCTATCGAGCGGCGGGCGATTCATCGGCATTCGAGCACCGTCAGCCGTGCCGTGCAATTTCTTGACGAGCAGACTGTCGGCAGGCTTACCCGGCAGAATCGGCTCACCCAGATCGCCGCCGCGCAAGAGGCCCTCGAACGTCAACAAGCTGAAGTTCTCCCGGGGTCGCGTCGCACCATGGCATCCCGTGCACGATTCGGCCAGGACCGGAGCAATATCGAGCGCAAAGCTCACGGTCTCTTTCCCCGTCGGCTTTTGCACCGTAACTTGCATCGCCGCCGCCGGAGCCGCTCCGCCCGCCAGTGCGTCGAGCCGGGCCTTCGGATCGGGACCGTCGAACTTCGCTCCCGCCGCCACCCAGGCCTTCAGCGTCTCGAGTTCCGCCGCGGGAATCCCTGACCCATTGGGCGGCATTTCCTTGTCCTCGATTTTGACGATCAGGTCGCTTCCCGGAACGTTCGCGGGAAAGACCACC
Source organism: Pirellulaceae bacterium (assembly GCA_025459145.1). Lineage (GTDB taxonomy): Bacteria > Planctomycetota > Planctomycetia > Pirellulales > Pirellulaceae > CAYLLN01. Next base: position 25,616 of record JALORD010000009.1, read on the forward strand.
TTCCCCGCCGGCGGACCCGCCATCAGCGTTTCGTAACTCGCCATCGAGAACATGCCGCGGGCGTTCCGCACATGACACCCGCCGCAGCGTGCCGTCAGGATTGGCGCTACCTGCTTTACGAAGCTAATGCCGCCAGCGTCCCCGGCGCCCGCGGGTCCGGCTGCTGGGTCCTTCGTCATTCCTTCCAGCGGCTTGAGCTCGGGAAGCGTCAGCCCTTCGAGTTCCAGCAGGGCGTGGGCATTCGTCAGCCGCTTCTGAATTGTGGCCAATTGGCCGATCGTCACCGCGTCGGCCTCAGCCGCAAGCTTCTCAAGTCGCGACTGGGCCTCTTTGACCACCTCGGCACTCTCGGCGAATTTGTTCTCTTTGAAGAGATTCCCTGCCTTCGTCATCAATGTGCCAATTGCGCCGATTTCGGCCCGCTGCGCTGCGGTGGGCGCGGCGAGCGCCGCGCCGGCCAAAAGCACCACAAGACCGACCGCGAGCATTTTCCGGCAAGCGCGGCCTGCCCAACCGCGTGGCGCAAATCGGCATATCGACAACATCGTTGGCTCCTGGGAAGAATCGGGGCGACCCGCCGCGGGCAATCTCGTCCGCGCACGACGGGTCCGCGCACACTTCGACCACGCTTCCCCACTCTAAACGCAAATTCGCCGCGAACGTACTCAGATTCGGGGCACCGGCCAGTCGGGCCTAAACCCAGCCCGGCAGACAGTTTACGTCCGGTGATGCCGGCGGACCACATATTTGGCCACCGCCTGCTCCGCAAGCTGCGTCCGGCGGCTCGGCTTGTAGCCATACTCAACGGCAAACCACTCGGCGAAACGCTCGCGATCCTTGTAGCTGCGATTGCGATTGTCGAGGATGTGCCCAAGCTCGTGGATCAGGACGTTGTTCAGGTAGAAGTCGCGAATCGTCGTCTCGGTCCAGTGCAGCTTCCAGTGCTCGCCGTCCTGCTCCCACGTCGCCCCGTACATCATCGCTTCAATCCGCTGGGCCGGCTTGGGCGGCTGCACGAACGTCTCCACGAGCGACTCTTCGATCGGATACAGGTAAATCGCGTTGCCCCACTGCATTCCGTAGCAGGGCGAAACTCGCTTCTTCCGCGTCATCGTGCTGAGCTGCACGACGTGCAACTCGCTCAGCATCCAGGCCGGCAGCTGCGCCAGCCGCGAGCGGACATCCTCTTCATTCACGAAGTGCTTGTAGCCACGGCCCGCCCGGCGGGAAATGACTTTGTACTCGCTTCTGGCTTTTGTCTCCGACGGTTCGTACCACGTTTCCGGTGGCATGTACGGCCCGCGAAGCGTCGCGCTGCTGATCCGGGCTCGCTTGCCCATCGATACGAATCGCCGATGGTCGCGCGCGGCGGCATTGGTGGCCGGGGCGGGTCCTTTCAGCGAGAGATCGTAGCGACGCGACATGATTGACCGGAGGCTTGCGAGTGCAGGAATGGGTCGGGGGCCGAGAACAGGTGCCGGAGCCGCTTCCGACTCCATGCATATCCTACGAAGCCCGCCGAGTGGAATTCAAGCTGTACGCGCAAGTGGCCAATCAGCCACGACTTAGAGTCTTCTGGCCATCCAGACACGAGAGGGGGGTGGGGTGATTTCCAAATGAAAACACGTGTACGAATGAACACACTTCGGTCCGTTCGCGATCCGATCCTGCGTAGCCGTGCGCGCTTCGCACTGTCACGCATGGCTGCGCTGTGCCGCTAGCTCGCTACCAAGATGGAACGCGCTAATCCTGTGCGCAAACAAAATGCGTCGCGGTGATCGAAGCATTGCACTAGCACAGGCGGCGTCGCGCTGCGCATTGGAACTGCACTCGTATCAGGTCCACTCGTGCGCTGCGGAGCAGCCGGAGCGCCGCGCGAAGGCGACTCACCGCCCGTGCCGCCAATCGCCCACACGACGAGCACCGCCATCACGGCGAGCAGCACCACCGCGCCGATCGCGCCGCCAATCACCCACGGGAGCGGCAGTCCGGCGATCGTGCTATGCGCGGAAGCAGCGCCGCGAGACTTGCCCGGCGTTCCGCTCGCCGGCCGCGATGCGCCCGGGGCTTGCACCATGGGCATCGGCCCCGTCGTTGACCCAGCATTCGGCCCAGCCGTCCGCGCGCCCGTACCAGCAGGTGCCGCAGCCTTTGCCGCCGGCGCTATCGGCTTCGCGGCAGGCATCGGCGTCTTGAGCACGGGAACTGCTCCCGATTTCCGCACGACCGAACTCCCTTGCCCGGCGTTCACGATCGGCATCTCGCTTGATGGGCGCACGACCGACGAACCGCCTGTCTTGCCCGCGTCCTTCGGCAGGTTAAGGACCAAATTCGGACCCGACCCCGCTTTCTTGTCCGATCCGGGCGAATCGAGCGGCTTGGCCACCGGCAGCGCCTTGGCGATCCGCTGGCTGCTATCGCCCGATCGCGGCGCGGGCGTGCCGCTCGTCCCGGGGCGCTGTCCTGGCTTGGTGCCGATTCCTTTGTGCGTTTCGCTGCGGGCCTTGTCGTGCACCGTGTCGTCGTTGCGGTTGGGCCGGAGCGTCCGCTGCGGACCGCTCCCCGATTTGCTCCGCGACGAGTCGCCCGATCCGCGGCGGCTGCCGCCGGCCGACGACATCGCCCCGCGGCCGCCCAGCGTCCGCCCCGCGGTCAGTGTCGCCGCCTTGAGCGCCGCATCCCCCCCGCCCGGATCGAACGAATAGCCGTGCGTGGCAAGCCAATTCTTCAGGGCCAGCGCCACCTCCCGCATCGAGCCGTGCCGCTTCTCGGGCCGCTTCTGCATCATCTTCACGCAGATATCGGCCAGATCGCGCGGGCATTCGGGGCGCAGCTTGCGAATGTCCTCCGGCATCTGCGATTGATGCCGGGCGATCCGCTGGGCCAGCGTCCCGTCGTTGAACGGCGGCGAACCGGTCAGCAGGAAATAGAGCGTACATCCCAGGCCGTAAATATCCGCCCGGAAGTCGACCTTGTGGCTGTTCACCGCCTGCTCGGGAGCCAGATAGTCGGCCGTCCCCAGGACGTTCTCGTTGTGCGCCACGGTGAGCGACGCTTCGGCGCTATCCGAAAACAGGGCCAGCCCCAGGTCGAGAATCTTCACCACCCCCTTGGTGTCGACCAGCAGATTCGCCGGCTTCACATCGCGGTGGATCAGGCTCGCGTCGTGAGCGTGCTGCAGCCCTTCCGCCGCCTGCGCGATATAGTTGCACGCCAGTTCCAGCGGGAGCGGACCTTCCTGCTTCACGATCGCATTCAGATCCTTCCCCGGAATGTACTCCATCACGATGTAGTGATTCTCGCCCTCGTTGTCGACATCGTACGCCCGCACGATGTTCGGATGGTCGAGAGCCGCGGTCGCCTGGGCCTCCTTATGAAAGCGCGCCAGGTAACTCGAATCGTTCACCTTCGTCCGGGGCAACACCTTGATCGCCCGTTGCCGGTGCATCAGCGTGTGCTCGGCCAGATAGACGCTGCTCATCCCGCCGCTGCCGATATGCCGCAGCAGCTTGTACTTCCCCAGGAAATAGCCGCGGTGCTTCTTCAGATACAGCTTGTCGACGTGCCAGTCGGTCAAGAGCCCCGCGTCGATCAGGTGCTGGGCCGTTTCGTCGGTCGTAGGGTACGCGCCGCCGTGCTTGATCTTCAGCGCTTCGAGCTCGATCCGCAGAACATCCGCTGCGACGAGCCCGCTCTGCTCGACCAGACCCAGAAATTCGTCGACGCTTAGCTGTGCCATGTTGCTGGAAGCCGGGAGTCGAGGTCTTGGCGATTGCTCGCTAGTCTACCTGCTAGCTAGACGCGCCAACCTTCCTCTCGTCCGATGCTCGGCTGCGATCCTTGCCGCTCGTCACTGGCTACCCCACGAGACGCCACACTGCGAAGCCAAACTTGCCGCTCGAAGGAACTCAAGCAGCAAGGTGCCGGGAAAAGCTAAACATTACTTCGAAAAAGGTTACACCCCCGCCACCCGCCAGTAAAGCAGCTACACTTTTATTTTAACCCGCTTTGTGTGAATTCAAGCGCCGTTAAGACCCCGTAAAGCGACTTGCGGCATT
>JALORD010000176.1 GCA_025459145.1 Pirellulaceae bacterium
TTCCCGCCTCACCGGCCTCGCCCCACCCGCCTGGGGCCAGTTCGCCTGCCATCCTCGCCTCTCTCCCCGCGAGAACGTCGCTGATGTCCTTTTGCTGCTTGACTTTACGACATTTTGCCTGGCTCAGCTTGGCCTTGGCAGCCGCGGCCGGATGCGGTCCTGAGGACAAAATTGTCACCTACACAGTTCCGAAGCCCGAATTGATCGATCCAACGCTCGTTCAGGCGGGGGCCAACCAGCGTGAGCAGCAAATGCTGGGGGCGATTGTACTGGCTGACGAAGTCGGCTGGTTCTTTAAGCTGGTCGGCGACCCGCCGGTCGTCGGCAAGCTGAACGACGCCTTTGTCAAGTTCGTCACCGAGGCCGATTTAACGGGAAGCGAGCCGAAGTGGGAGTTGCCGGCTGGATGGAAACAGTTGCCGGGCAACGAGTTCCGGTTTGCGACGATCGAGATTCCCGCGGGGGAGGCCAACGCCAAGCCGCTCGAGTTGTCGGTGAGTTCGCTCCCCCGGCGACCAGGCGAACCGGCGGAAGAATACACGCTGGTCAATCTGAATCGCTGGCGAGGGCAACTCGGCCTGGGGGAAATCGAAGCAGAACAACTGAGCGACTACACCGTAAAGAGTAAGGTGTCGGGGCTCGACGCCTGGCTGGTCAATATGCAAGGGACGGGCAGCGGTACGATGGGAGGCCCCTTCGCGGGAGGTGGTGCCGGCGGGCCGTTTGCAGGAGGCGCATCCCCAGCCGGTCCCGTCGCATCGGCAAATCCTGCTGCGACATCCGGCGCTTCGGCCCAGTCGCCTATCACCTACGAGGTTCCCGACGGTTGGCAGCCCGGTCGGATGAATCAGTTTCGCAAGGCAGCATTTGACATTGAGTCTGGCGACGAGAAAGCGGAACTGACGGTGATCGACCTTGGTCCCAGTCCGCTCCTGGCGAATGTCGTTCGCTGGGCCGGCGAAGTGGGCGTGACGGGCGTGAACGACGGCAACCTGTCCGAATATGTCTCGAAGACCAAAGTCGATGGCATCGAGAGCGACTTGGTCGTCCTGATCGGTCCGGAGGATGCATCACCCCGGTTGGCGACTCTCGGTGCGATCGTCCCTCGCGAGAGCCTTGTCTGGTTTGTGAAGCTTAAGGGGAACGCGGCGCTCGTCGAGCGCGAGCGAGCCAACTTCGAGTCGTTCCTCAAGTCGCTGAAATTCAAGTAATTACGATTTCGACGGCCAAACGTCAGGCTGCATCTCGTGCACGATCTGACTAGCCGCCGATCGCCACCCGAACAGCTAGCGCTCCTCATGTCTGCTCCCGCTTTTCCGACTGACCTGACCAAACCGCTCCCCAAGCCGATGAAGGAGCAAGCGGCCGAATCGCCGCTGGAAGTCCTCGACGGCATGATGCAGGCGCTCGCCTCGCTGAAGCTGACAGTGGTGCTCTTCGCGCTCGGTATCTTTGTGGTCTTCGTGGGCACGCTCGCCCAGACCCAGGCCGATATCTGGCAGGTCGTGCGGGACTACTTCCACGCCTGGGTGATGTGGATCGACATCAACCTGTTCTTCCCGAAGTCGTTCTTTCCGAATTACAAGCCGATCGAGTTCCCGCGGATTCCGTTTCCCGGCGGTTATACGATCGGCGCCTTGATGGCGGTGAACCTGATCGCCGCGCACGGCTGGCGATTCAAGATTCAGGCGAGCGGCGTGCGGCTCATAGCGGGACTGGCGACGATCGCGCTCGGGGTGCTGATCACGGCGGTCGTGGTCATGGCGGGTCACAACGACGAGGGTTTTCAAGCAAAACCACCGTTTAGTTGGGACGTGTTCTGGCAGGCGTTTCTAGGTGTTTCAGCGCTCACGTGGGTAGGCGGCTGCCTCTTGTTTGGCGTGCTCGCGGTGAAGCCGCTCGTGGCGGATCGCTCGGGGCCGATTCCGCCGGTTCGTCTGATTGTCGCCGGACTGGCAGGGCTGGTGCTCGTGTCGCTCGCGGCGCTTCTCGCATGGGGATTCCTTGCCCCGGTTCGTCCCGGCGATGAGGCGGTGCGGATCGTCTGGCAATTGATGCAGGGCGGCTTTGGCGGACTCGTGATGCTGGCGGGGTGCATCCTCGTGTTTCGCAAGCGCGGGGGGATGGTCCTGCTACACGCGGGGATTGGCCTCCTGATGGTCAACGAATTGTTCGTCGCCCGGCAGGCCGCCGAATGGCAGATTTTCCTGCAGGAAGGACAAACCACCGACCACATGCGCGATATCCGCGCCGTGGAACTAGCCATCATCGACCGCAGCGCCGAGAAAACCGACACGCATACGGTGATTCCGCAGCAGATGCTCCGCGACAACTTCGCGAGCAACATTGAAGCCGCGAAGGCGGACAAACCTGCCCAGTCGATCAAGAGCAGCGAACTGCCGTTTCAAGTTGCCGTGCTCGACTACTACGCGAACGCGGATGTCCGGACACGAAAGCCGGGCGAAGAGACGCCGGCGACCAAAGGACGCGGCCTGACCGAGGCGATTGTGCCGCTCTCAGCCGCGAAGGGAACTGACACGGGGGGGAGCGTCGATATGGCGGCAGCGTACGTCCGCCTGACTGGTAAGGACGGCCAGGACCTGGGAACGTATCTCCTGTCGCAGCTAGCTTCCGAGCAATTGAACCCTGAGAAGTTCGCCGAGCGGGTTACCGTCGACGGCAAGGAGTATCAGCTTTTCCTGCGGTTCAAACGAGACTATCTGGGCGTCAATCTGGCCGATCCAAAAGCGTCGCGGCCCTTCACCGTGTCGCTCGTCGATGTGCGGAAGGACGACTACGTCGCGTCGAATACGCCCCGCAACTACTCGTCGGATGTGCGGATCGAAGATCCGGCGGCGGCGGTCGACCTGCCGGTCCACATCAAGATGAACGATCCGCTGCGGTATCGGGCGCTCACGTTCTATCAAAGTGGCTACAACGTCACGCCGCAGGGGGAAGCCACGACGCTGCAAGTAGTGCGGAACCGGGTCTGGATGATTCCCTACGTGGCCTGCGGCGTGGTAGCGATCGGCATGCTGGCCCACTTCCTGATCACGGTCACGCGGTTCGTCACCCGCCGCGAAGGGGAAGAGTTGGCCTCGGGAGAAGTCGTCCAAGCGGTTTTGGCGGATGGTTCGAGGCCCGCCAAGAAGTCGCCCGTGCCGCTCCCCGAGCTGAAGCGAAAACCGGGGCTCTCCTGGTCGATGCTCGGCCTGCCAGCGCTCGTCGCGGGGCTTTTCTTCGTGGCCGTGGCATCGTCGATGCGTCCGCCCAAGCCGGCGGAAAATGGGATGGACTTCGCCCGCTTCGGCCAATTGCCCGTCGCCGACCAAGGACGGATCAAACCGCTCGATTCGCTGGCTCGCAACAGCCTGCAGGCGATCTCCAACCGCGAGTACGTCAAATTGGCGACGGTCGAAAAGGGATCGGACGGCAAGGAAAAGGAGAAGACCGTCAAACTGTCCGCCGTCGAGTGGCTGCTCGACGTCATCACGGGGAGCCCGCGGGCCCTCGAAGTGGAGATCTTCCGGATCGAGCATCCGCAACTCATCAATCTGTTTGAACTGGAGAACCGGCCGGGCAACTTCCGCTACTCGGTGAGCGAGCTGCGCCCGCACATCGATGCGTTTATCAAGCAAGCCGCCGCGGCCGCCGCAACCGCCAAAGACAATCCCGACAGCCTGACGCTCGATCAGCGGAAGGTGCTGGAACTCGACGCCCGATTGAAGAAGTACCTGATGCTCGTGGAGTCGTTTGGGATTGACCGCTTGCCGTCGCTGCCGACGGAAGAAGAGTTCCAGCGCGATCCGGCTGCCGCCCGGCAGAAGCTGGACACCTTCCGCCTGGCATTGGCTGGCATGAATCAGCGCCTCGAGGAGATGAACGCGCCGCGACCGATTCCAATCGAACCGCGGAAGGAAGATGCCGACAAGGAGTATTGGCAGACATTTCCGCCGCAGGCAATCATGTCTCGGCTGATGGCTGAATTGACTGGCCAAGAGCCCGAGCCCGCGACCGAGGCGTTTCGCGGCATCCTGGCGGCTTACGTCAGCGGCGACGGCCCGGCGTTCAATCGCCAGGTGGCGGAGATGGAAAAGCAGGTCGCCCGCGTGAAGCCGCCGCAATGGGATGCGGATCGGGTGGAGCGCGAGGCTCAGTTTAATAGTGCTGCACCGTTTGCTCTGGGGTGGAAGATCTACGTCGTGGCTTTTTTGCTCGCCGTGGTCGGTTGGCTCCTCCGCTATCCGCCTCTCAACTGGAGTGCGTTCACGCTGATCGTGCTGACGTTCGTTCTGCACACAGCGGCGCTTTGGCTCCGGATTGACATTTCGGGTCGACCGCCGATCACGAACCTGTATTCCTCGGCGGTGGCAATTGGTTGGGCCTGCGCGCTGTTTGGCATTGTCATCGAAGCGATCTTCCGTTTGGGAATCGGGAACGTCCTGGCGGCCGTTTCCGGGGCGGCAACGCTCCTGATCGCGGCGCTCCTGGCCAGCAGCGGCGACGACACGGTCGGAGTGATGCAAGCGGTGCTCGATACGCAGTTCTGGCTGGCGACGCACGTCGTTTGTATTTCGCTGGGCTACGCCGCGACGTTCGTGGCCGGGATCATCGGGTTCTTCTACATCCTGATGAGTGTGAGCACTCCCAATCTGGATGCCCGCACGGCCAAGGATCTGGGGCGGATGATCTACGGCGTGATTTGCTTCGCCATCTTCCTGAGTTTCGTAGGGACGGTTCTGGGAGGCCTCTGGGCCGACGATTCCTGGGGCCGGTTCTGGGGCTGGGATCCGAAGGAGAACGGCGCACTGATGATCGTCATGTGGAACGCTCTCGTGCTGCATGCCCGCTGGGACAAGATTGTTGGCGACCGAGGCCTCGCCGTCTTGTCGCTCGGCGGCAACATCATCACCGCCTGGTCGTGGTTCGGCGTCAACCAGCTCGGCATCGGGCTGCACTCGTACGGATTTACGAGCGGCGTCGTCGATGGACTGAAAACATTCGTCGCCTACATGCTGGTCTGCGTGGTGTTCGGCGTACTGCCGCTGCACTGGTGGTGGAGCCGCGCCGGCGAGGGATCCAACCGGAGTCTGGCGAAGGGGCTTGGCTTTGCGTTCCTGGCGATCAATGTGGCCTTCCTGGCCGCCTTTTCGTGGCAGGCCTATAAGGCGCTGGTTTAGCGAGGAGTACAGCGCCGGTGCGCGGCGCTCGCTCGGATCGGATAACGCAAAGGAGCAGAGAATTCCCGAGACGCCAGGCGGGGCTGGAGAATGCCTTGCGGCTCTGCTCGCTCCTGCGGCTCTGCGTTGAAGACGCTTCCGCCGTTGCGTGAAGGATACGATCCGTCGCTTGCCACCCCAATTGCGACCGTGTGCGGCTAGCGGTATCGTCGGCGCTAGAGGTTTTCGTTCGCGATTTGTCTCGCCCCGCGCTGAATTTGTCGCTCAGGGCTGCTCGCAAACCCGCACTCGAAGGAGTCTTTCCATGGCCTATACGTTGCCCGCACTGCCCTACGGTTACAACGCCCTCGAACCGCACATCGACGCGCGGACGATGGAGATTCACCACACGAAACACCACCAAGCGTACATCAACAACGTTAACACCGCGATCGCCGGGACGGATCTGGAAAAGCTCGCGGTCGAGGCGCTGATTGCTGACCTCGCCAAAGTGCCCGACGACAAGCGGGGCGCCGTCCGCAACAACGGCGGCGGCCACGCCAACCATTCGCTCTTCTGGACGATCATGGGTCCGGGATGCGGCGGCGCGCCGTCGGGCGACTTGGCGCAGGCCATCGACGCCACCTTCGGCAGCTTCGAGAACTTCAAGACCGAGTTCGGCAAAGCCGCCACCACCCGGTTCGGCAGCGGCTGGGCCTGGCTGGTGGTGAAGGGGGGCAAAGTCGCCGTCGGCTCGACCGCCAATCAGGATAGCCCCCTGATGGGCGAGGCGGTCGCCGGGATCGGCGGCACCCCGATCCTGGGTCTCGACGTGTGGGAACACGCCTACTACCTGCACTACCAGAATCGCCGCCCCGACTACATCACGGCCTTCTGGAACGTCGTGAACTGGAACGAAGTTGCCAAGCGATTCGCCGCCGCCAAGTAGCTGGACGCCTGTTCCCCAGGTATCAATTCTCGCTCAATGTTGACAGCCGGTGCGCCCGCCGCACCGGCTGTTTGTCTGCGCTGGGGCCTTTTTTGCGATTGGGCAATTGCTAAGTGCAATCGGAGTTCGAGCGCCGTCAGGGCGCGGCGCTCATCGCCCGCGATCGGACTTCGTCGCGGCCTCCGTTTTTGTCCCGACCCTCTCAACCGCGGGGGCGGATATTGATGTCTCCGTCATCCAGCAGGCCGTCGTTCGCTGCGTAGTCGAGACTATCGTAATAGTATCCCTGCGGCCCCAGAATCTCGATCCGAACACTGTCGGCAAGTCGACCCGGGCGGCCGAGATCGACGACGGTGATCACGAACGCGTATCCCGAGCGGCCGTTGACCCTGGCCGTTCCATTGATCGTGGCCCGCTGGCCGTTGGCCGAGACGCGAACGCCCGTGATCTCGGTGCTGGCGAGCATGATTCCCTGCTGCCGGTCATGGTACGAGACCTTCCCGCTGTACCTTGTGCCGTGTCGGGTTTCGTGCCCGAGCGCGCTTAACAGGAAGCTGCGCACGCCGCCGTCGAGTGTGCCGCTGCCGTTGATCTTACCCAGGCCGTCTTCCCCAACGGCCGGCTCGACAACGAGCGTGACGGTCACAACATCGCTCGCCAGTGTGCCGTCCGTGGCCCGGTAGGTAAAGCTGTCGGTCCCCGTGAAGCCGGCATTGGGCGTGTAGGTGAACGATCCGTCCGCCGCGAGCGCGAGCGTCCCGCTAGCCGGGCCGCTGACGTGGATGGCTGAGAGCGGATCGCCGTCGGCATCGGCGTCGTTGGCGAGGACGCCCGGCGCAGCGACAACCAGCGGCGTGTCCTGAGTCGCGGTATAGCTGTCGGCTGCGGCGGATGGCGCGTCGCTGTCGGCGGCAACCTCGATCCGGACAGTGGCCAGATTGCTGCTGGCCGCGCCGTCGCTGGCCCGATAGGTGAAGCTATCGCTGCCGCTAAAATCAGCATCGGGCGTATACACGATCGATCCATCGACGGCTAACGTGAGCGCGCCGTGGCTGGGTCCGTCGGCCAGAATGGCCGTCAGCGTATCACCGTCGATGTCGCTATCGTTGCCTAAGACTCCCGGCAAGACGACGGAGAGGGGCGTGTCCTCGAGCGCTGCGAAGAGGTCGTCCGCGGCGACCGGGGCGTCGTTGACCGCTTCCACGTCGATCAATACGATCGCCGCCATCGATTCGAGCGCACCGTCGGTCACCCGGTAGGCGAAGCTGTCGCTGCCAAAGAAGTTAGCGTCGGGCGTGTAGCCGAACGTGCCGTCGGCGTTCAACACGAGCGTGCCGTGAGACGGACCGCTGATCAGAATCGGCGTGAGCGCGTCGCCGTCGACATCAACGTCGTTGGCGAGCACCGCGATGACCAGCGGAGTGTCCTCGTCGGTGGCCACGGCGTCGTCCGCGGCCGCCGGTGCATCGTTCACGGATCGGACGTTGATCGAGACCGTCGCGACATTACTGTCGGCCGAACCGTCACTAACCCGAAACGTGAAGCTGTCGCTGCCGAAGTAGTCGGCATCCGGCGTATAGGCATAGGCTCCTGTCGTCGCATTGAGAGATAACGTGCCATGCGCCGGTGAAGCGACGAGTGCGAAGGTGAGCGCGTCGTTCTCGATATCCGATGCCACGAGCGCTCCGCCCACCGCGACGTCTTCGTCGGTCGAGATTTCCTGTCCCGCCGCGGTCGGGGCGTCGTTGACCGCCGCGATACTGATCGTCACGGTCGCGAGGTTGCTGTCAACCGTTCCGTCGCTGGCCCGGAACGAGAAGCTGTCGGGGCCGAAGTGGTTGGCGCTGGGCGTATAGGTGTAATCCCCTGTAGCCGGATTGAGCGATACGCTGCCGTGCGCGGGCAGATCGACCAGGATGAACGTGAGCGAGTTGGAATCGATGTCCTCCGCGTCGAGCGTACCCGAAACGGCTACATCCTCCAAAGTAGCGATCTCCTCGTCCGAGGCCACGGGCGGATCGTTCACAGGAGCGACATTGATCGACACGGCGGCGACGTTGCTGGCGACCGCGCCATCGCTGGCCCGGAATGTGAAGCTGTCGGGGCCAAAGTAATTGGCGGCCGGCGTGTAGGTGTAAGCGCCGGTGGCCGCGTTGAGCGACACTGTGCCATGCGCCGGCAGATCGACGAGCGCGAAGGTCAGCGGATCGTTCTCGATGTCGCTAGCGACGAGCACCCCGTCCCGTGGGACATCTTCGTCGGTCGCAACCACTTGGCCCGCCGCGGTTGGAGCATCGTTCACCGCGGCCACGGTGATTGTCACCGTGGCGAGGTTACTATTCACGGCGCCATCGCTGGCCCGGAACGTGAAACTGTCGGGACCAAAGTAATTGGCGTCGGGCGTATACGTGTAGGCTCCGGTGGCTGCGTTGAGCGACACCGAGCCATGCGCTGGCGGAGTGACGATCGCCAAGGCAAGGGCGTCGCCGTCGATATCGCTCGCCAAGAGCTGGCCGGCAGCCGGCGTGTCTTCGCTGGTCGCGAGCTCACCGTCGGTGGCCTGCGGCGCGTCGTTGACCGCCCCCACGGTGATTCGGACCGTGGCCACTTCCGACGTCGCATGTCCATCGCTCGCCCGATAGGTAAACGTGTCGACTCCCTGAAAATCCGGGTTCGGCTGATAGGAAAACGTGCCGTCGCCGTTCCAGGTCAGAATCCCGTTGGCAGGACCGTTGACCAACCTGGCAGCCGGGAGCACATTCCCCTCGGGGTCCGCGTCGTTGGCGAGAACACCCCCTTCCGCCCCAAACGTCGAATTGAACGCGATCGTGCCGTACAGCGGTGGATCGAGGCTGTCGTCGAAGTCATGCCCTTGTTGCACGAACGACGCCGCGAAACGGGTGATGGCGCTGCCCGTTCCATAGGCGATGTCGTGCACGACGAAGCTTCCCTTCAGCATGTTGTGGCCGCGGCCATAGCCGGAGACATCGAGGCCGGCCTCGGTCAGCGCCTGAAAAGGGAACCGCGTGGCATTTGCATACTCCTGGGGCGTGAGCAAAGCGTTCCCCGGCGCGGCAAAGTTCAGCCACCACTGCTCGACAACGCCCGGCGGATCGACGCGAACCTCAACGCCGTTGTCGAAATTCTTGCTGGCGGAGAACACGGCCGAGCTGGTATCGAACTCCCAGGTCAATCCTTGGCCAATGTAATCGCCCGGTTGGCTGACCATCTGCAGCCGCGAGACGGGAAGTGCGCC
>JALORD010000177.1 GCA_025459145.1 Pirellulaceae bacterium
AATGACCCATCAGTCGTTCTGGATGATCGCGGCCGGAGTGCCGCCCGAATGCTCGACTGGTTCCCACCCGCCGACTCTCCCGCCACAGGTTCACCCGCCATGCCCTCACGAACTTCCGCCGAACAAGGCTGTCCGGAATTTCGCTCCCTCGCCCGCGCCAGCCGGCGCAGTGTGCTGCAGGCAGGAGCGGTCGGGCTCCTCGGGCTAGGATTGCCCGGGCTGTCGGCCCAGCAGGCTCGGGCTGCTGACGCGGTACAACAAGGCCCGGGCTTCGGCAAAGCCAAGCGCTGCATCTTCCTGTTCATGTGGGGCGGGCCGAGCCAACTTGATACGCTCGATCTCAAACCCGAGGCGCCCGACAACATTCGCGGACCGTTCAAGCCGGCGGCCACGAAGGTGCCTGGACTGCAATTGTGCGAGCACTTCACGAAGCTGCCGCACGTCGCCGACAAGATTGCCGTGATCCGCTCGCTGGGCCACGATGACCCCGCGCACCTGTCGAGCGGGCACACCACGCTCACCGGCCACTTGGCCCCCGTCGTCCGTAGCGACGCCACTCCGCCCAGTCCCAAGGACACGCCGCATCTCGGCTCGGTGATGGCCAAGCTCCGCCCGGCACAGTCGGCGATGCCGCCATTTGTCACGCTCCCCTGGATCGCGTATCACCCGGCGGCTCCCGGCGGTCAGGCGCCCGGACAACACGGCGGCTGGCTGGGGGCCGAGCACGATCCGCTCCTGGTGACGGGCGACCCGAACGATCCGAATTGGAAGGTTCCCGCACTCCACCTGCAACCGGGAATGACGCCTGATCTGCTCGGCAATCGCTACCGCTTGCTCGGCGAACTCGACGCGCAGCGGGCTGCTCTCGACACAGCCGCATCGGCCGCAGCCATGACCGGCCACCAGGCGCGGGCCCTGTCGCTGCTCGGTTCGAGCGAGGTGCGGGATGCGTTCGACCTGGCCCAGGAACCCGACGCGATGCGCGACCGGTACGGGCGCAACATCCACGGGCAATGCGTGCTGCTCGCCCGCCGGCTGATCGAGCGGGGCGTGTCGCTCGTCAATGTGAACTGGCACAACGACGGCAAGGCATTCTGGGATACGCACGGCGACAATTTCAATCGCCATCAAAACGAACTGATTCCTCCCGCCGATCAGGCGCTCGCGGCGCTCTTGTCCGACCTGGAAGAGCGCGGCCTCCTCGAGGACACGATCATCGCCTGGGTTGGCGAATTCGGCCGCCGACCGGAGATCAGCAACGGAACGGGCCGCGAACACTGGCCCTATTGCTATAGCGGCATGTTGGCAGGGGGCGGCATCGCCGGCGGCGCGGTCTACGGCGCCAGCGACAAGCACGCGGCTTATCCGGCATCGAACCCGGTCTCGCCGCACGACTACACGGCCACGATCTTGCACGCGCTGGGCGTCCCGCAGGATCAGGTTCTGCACGACCGCGCGTCTCGCCCGCATCAGGTCTACGCCGGCAAGCCGATTGAAGCCCTGTTCGCGTGACGCTGTGCCGAGGGCCGCCCGCGCGGCGTGCTCAAGCGCTATTGCTTTGCGTCGCCCGGCTGACGTGCGTACACTGGGCTGAAATCTAGTTTTGAACCTCCCTCTCCCGGAGCGTCCCGATGCCCGTTCCTTCCGTGCGCCTCACGCGCCGCACTCTGATCCAATCGGCCGCCGCCGCGACCCTCGTCGGTCCCGCCATTCTGTCACGCCCGGCGCGCGGCCAGGCCGCCCCCAGCGAACGAATTCGCCTCGGCTTTATCGGCGTGGGAACGATGGGCCGCGGCCATGTGGGTCGCTTTCTGGGTCACGACGACGTGCAGGTGGTCGCCATCAGCGATGTTGTGGCCGAGCGGGCCGACCACGCTCGCCAGCAAGTGGAGTCCAAGTACGCCGAGGCCGTGAAGTCCGGCAAATACCAGGGCTGCGCCGTCCACAACGACTTCCGCGAGCTGCTGGCTCGCGAGGATGTCGACGCGGTGGTTATCGCCACGCCCGACCACTGGCACGCCCTCGGCTGTGTGGCCGCGGCGCGGGCCAAGAAAGACATCTACTGCGAAAAGCCGCTCACGCACACGATTGCCCAGGGAAAGAAAATCATCGCCGCCGTCCGCGAGCACAAGATCGTGTTTCAGACGGGGAGCCAGCAGCGAAGCGAATTCGGCGGCCTGTTTCGGCAGGCGGTCGACTATGTCCGCAATGGACGAATCGGCAAGCTAAAGACCGTGCGGGTGGGCGTCGGCGGCCCGCCGGTCCCTTGCGATCTGCCGGATGAAGAAACGCCTGCGGGCACCGACTGGAATCTGTGGCTCGGCCCGGCGCCCGAGCGCGGCTATAACGAAATCCTCTGCCCGCGCGGCGTGCACAAGCACTTTCCCGCCTGGCGCAACTATCGCGAATACGCGGGTGGGGGTCTGGCCGACATGGGAGCCCATCACTTCGATATCGCCCAGTGGGCGATGAAGACCGACGGCTCAGGGCCGGTCGAAATCCTGCCTCCTCCGGGGCAGGCGACGAGCGGACTCAAAATGATCTACGCCAGCGGCATCGAATTGTTCCACGGCGGCCGCAGCGGCTGTACGTTCGAAGGGACCGACGGAACGCTCTACGTCGACCGCGGCAAGATCGAGAGCATGCCCGCTTCGATCCTCGAAACGCCGCTGGCCGAGGGGGACGAGCGGGTCGAGCTATCGACCGATCACGCCCGCAACTGGCTCGACGCGATTCGAACCCGCCAGGATCCGATCTGCACCGCCGAGATCGGCGCCAGCTCCGCCGCCATCTGCCACCTGGCTAACATCGGCTACGCCCTGCGGCGGCCGCTCAAGTGGAATCCCGAAAAACAGGAATTCCCCACCGACAGCGAAGCCAACAAACTGCTCGACTACGAAATGCGCGGGGAGTGGAAGTTGTAGGGGTTTGTCATTTGTTATTGGTGAGCCGGACCAGCCACCAGCACTAGCCACTCCTGTCAATACGCCCCAAACCTGCGCCGGCTGTTGAGGCGGGTTTCGTCGACGCGTTGCGCTGCGGTCCGGCGGCGCGCGGGCGGTACCGCCGGTGATTCGTCGGACTCTTGCGCCACCGCTGGCAGCGGCACGGGTTGCACGCGGCGACCGACCTGCAGGCTCTTCCGCATCCAGAGCTGCTGATCGGCCGGTACCTCGGCGAAGAAGTCGATCCGCCCAGCGACCTTGGCCGCCACGCAGCGCCCTTGCTGCACAATCAGGCTATTCTTGTGCATCGCGGGGATTCGCTCACCCGCGACGATCGTCCCGCTGAAGTTGAGCGGGTCGGCCGCCGAGATCAGCGTCCAGTCGGCCGGATCGAGCGCCGTGTCGCGGGCGGCGCGCAGCTTGCTGACCGCCGTTTCCGAAGCGAACTGCTCGCCGCCGACGCCGGCCACGAACCGCCCGCCTCGAAGTTCGCCGCGCAGCTCCAGCCGCCTCAGCACTCGGACCAGTTCCCACCACGGCGGCGCATTGCTTTCGCGGACCACCAGATCGCGGAACACGACGCCGTACCGGGCCACGAGCAGCTGGCACCACCGCTGTAACTGCTGTTCGCGGTCGCAGGGGTCGACCGCACCAGGAAAGAGTGACCAGCGCCCGACCGGCGTACGGGGGCGATGCACAGTGATCGCCGATCGATAACGCCGCGGCAGCCCCGCCGACTTGGCCTTGCCCGCTTCGATCGCCCGGATCGCGGCGAACGTATCCGACGACACGAGACCCAGTGCCGCCAGTTCGCGGATAGCCTCTTCGAGCTGCGTCGGCAAGAGGCCCGTGAGCCGCGCGAGTTCCTGAAAAAAGAGCGCTCCTTTGCATCGCAAGGCATTGAGCACTTCCTGTGACGGCCCGCTGGCGAACGATGCGACGTCGGCCCGTTCCGTCGGCAAGAGCCAGGGCAAGTCGTCCCGCAGGGCCAGCGAAATCGGCATGTGCCGCGCGAGAGCCGCCATGCCGGGCCCCTTCTCCTCGTCTCGCTTGGGCGGCCGCAGCCGGCCCCAGACCAACTCGCCGCTCATAAACAATTGGTCGAGATCCTCGGGCTGGTAGTCGGCTACCCGCGGGGCGAGAATCTTCGTCTCCCAAATGCCGACCGGCAGCTCGCAGCCGGCTAATCGGGTAATCGCCTCGCGGAGCGCCGTTTCCCCCGCCGGGCGGTCGCTTCCAGTAAGGCCATGCAGCGTCAGGGAGAACTGCCAATAGGTCTGCGGATCGACCGGCTGGATCCGCCGCCTGAGTCCGTCGAGCGTCAGCCGGTGAATGCGGGCCAACAGCCGCCGCTCGCACCACTGGATCTCTGCCGCCGCCGCATCGGAGGCCGCTGGTTTGTTGAGCGGAGCAAAGCGTCCCCGCATCGAAATGCCCGAACCTTCCAGCGACTCGAGCGCCGCGAACACGCTCGACGGCGACAGTTCGAGCTGCTCGGCCAGTTCCGACGCCGTGAGCGGTCCCCGGCACTGGATTTGACCGCGGACGATCTCGACCCGCGCGTCGGCCGATTCCCACGCGCGATCAAGTTGCGGCGGGAGGATGGGTGCCTGCTGGATCGTCGCGCCGGTATAAACGGCCCGCACCAGGGGCCACCGCTCACTGGCGATCCAATAGCGGCGTCCGCTGGCGAGCGTCACCACGGTCGCCCGGCCGCTACGGGAGAGCTGCGCGAGCCACTCCGTCCAAGGAGCGGCCTCTGCCTCCGGTAACACGACCAGCCCCAGGAGCGCGTCGTGCAATTCGTCGGCATCGCGGACCAGCGGCCATGCTTCTTCTGCCACCTGCGCAATCGCCGCGGGGTCGAGCTGCGCGAGATCGCGCACTTCATCGATCGCCAGCGACCGCCGCGTATTGACCGCCCGCGTGCGGCGTTCTTCAAGCGGCGCATCGTCGAGGAAGGCGTATGGATTGGCGTTGAGGAGCTGATGGCTGAACGGCGAGGGCTCGCGGGTCTCGATCGGCACCAGTTCGATCGCGCCCGACTTGATCTCGCCCAAGAGGCCCAGCCACCGCTCGACATCGAGTGCCTCGGTCAGGCAGTCGTGCATCGTCTGCCGCACCAGCGGATGGCTGGGAATCTCGACGTCGCCGTGGTGGTTTTCGAGACAGCCGACCGTCTCGGGAAACGTCGCCGCCAGGAGATCTTCGCTACGGAACTTCTGCAGGAACGGCGGGACCTTCTTCCCTCCCTGTTGCCGGAGCACGGCCAGCGAGCGCGTCGCATTCCACCGCCAGCGAACCTGAAACAGGGGGACCGCGAGCAGCGCCTGCTCGAGCAGGTATTTGCCGTTTTGCGGCGTGAGCATGCCGAACAGGCTATCGATCGGGAAGCTGTGCTGCGGTCCGAGCGACAGCACGATGCCGTTGTCATCGGCGGCCGCCTGCAATTCGAAATCGAAGCTGCGGCAGAATCGCTTCCGCAGCGCCAGGCCCCACGCCTTGTTGATCCGCGCCCCGAGCGGCGCATGGATCACGAGTTGCATGCCTCCCGACTCGTCGAAGAAGCGTTCGAACAGAATTCGCTTCCCGGTCGGAATCATCCCGACGGCGGCGTGCTGCGCGGCCACATAGCGCACGGCTTGTTCCGCGGCGGCCGCGTCGCAGCCCGTACTCGCGACGAGCCACTCGACCGGATCGGCCGCGTTACCATGGTGATTCGTCGAACCATTTCCGACCGCATGTCCCGGCACACCCGCCACGTTGGCCAGTCGGGCAGCGATCTCCCGGCGCACGGCCGACAGTTCATCCGACAGCTCGACCGTCCGTCCCGGCGCTTCGCCAAACCAGAAGGGAATATTCGGCGGCGCGCCCTGCGCGTCGACCACGATCACCTCGCTCGACGTGATCTGCCGGATGCGCCATGAGCTATTGCCCAGCAGAAAAATGCTTCCCGCCATGCTGTCGATGGCAAAATCCTCGTCGACCGTGCCGACCAGCGTCCCTTCCCCTTCGATCAGGACGCGGTACTCGCCCCGCTCGGGAATCGCGCCGCCGGAGGTGATCGCGGCGAGGCGCGCGTGCCGCCGCGCCTTCAGCTTGCCGTGGATCTGGTCGCGGTGCAGGTACGCGCCCGCCGGGCTTCCCGGTTTGATTCCCTCCGAGAGCATGGCGACGATCGTCTCGTAATCCTCGCGCGACAGGTTCCGGTAGGGATACGCCCGCCGCAACAGCTCGTACAGCTGGTTCTCGTCCCATTCGCCGGTGGCCACTTCCGCGACGATCTGCTGCGCGAGGATATCGAGCGGCGACTCCGGAATCTCGATCCGGTCGAGCAAGCCCAGCCGCACGGCACGCAGGAGGGCCAGCGACTCGATCAGCTCGTCGCGTGTCAGCGGAAATAGCCGTCCCTTGGGGAGCGCTCCGACGGCATGTCCCGCGCGGCCCACCCGCTGCAGGAACGTGGCGATCGACCGGGGCGAACCGATCTGGCACACCAGGTCGATGTAGCCGATGTCGATGCCCATTTCGAGCGACGCCGTGGCCACGATCGCCTTGAGCTGCCCCGACTTGAGCCGCTGCTCGGCATCGAGGCGAATCTCGCGCGAGAGGCTGCCGTGATGGCTGGCGACTGCTTCCTCGCCGAGGATCTCAGTCAGCCGGTGAGCGATTCGCTCGGCCATTCGCCGCGTATTGACGAACACCAGCGTGCTGCGGTGCGCCTGAATGAGCTGCGTCAGCCGCTCGTACACTTCGCCCCAGTGCTCGTTCGAGCAGACGGCGGCCAGTTCCTGCTCGGGCAGTTCCAGCCCCAGATCGAGCCGCCGGGCGTGCCCCGAGTCGATGATCACCGGAGCCACAGCCGGCCCTTCAATTGCGGAGTCAGCCGAACCACAGCCGACGAGAAACTGCCCGATTTCGTCGATCGGTTTCTGCGTAGCGGAGAGGCCGATACGGGTGGGCGGCTCCGGGCACAGGGCGGCCAGCCGCTCCAATGTGAGCGCCAGGTGCGAGCCCCGCTTGTCGCGGGCCAGGGCGTGAATCTCGTCGACGATCACGGTTTTGACCGTGCGAAGCAGTTCCCGGCTCTTGGCCGACGTGAGCAGGAGGTACAGCGATTCGGGAGTCGTGACCAGGATGTGCGGCGGCTTGCGGAGCATGGCCTGCCGCTCACCGGCGGGTGTGTCGCCGGTCCGCACGGCCGTTCGCAGCGGGACCGGGCCGAGCCCCGCTTGCTCGGCGAGCTCGCCGATTTCGGCCAGCGGCGTCTGGAGATTGCGCTGAATATCGTTGCTCAGCGCTTTGAGGGGCGAGACGTAGACGACTTCGATTCCCTCGGGGAGTTCGCCCGCCTGCCACTTTCGGAACAAGCGATCGATACAAACCAAAAATGCCGCCAGAGTCTTGCCGGATCCGGTCGGGGCGGCAATCAGCGTGTGTCGCCCGGCAGCAATATGCGGCCACCCTTGCGATTGCGGCTCGGTCGGCTCGCCGAACCGCTGGACAAACCACTGCCGCAGGAGCGGATGAAAAAGGTCCAGTGCCATACGTCCGTGCTGCACACCCGAGGGGAGAAGCGCACGCGGCGAACTGCCGCTCGCGCTGTGGCCACGACCCATTGTAGCCGGGCGCAACCCCTCCCTCTCCCCCCGGTGCGAAAAGCCGCGGGGAGAGTGCTCGGATTGAGCGATTAGCCTGGAGCCGCAACGGCCGCGGGCTCGGTGGGTGCGGGCGTTTCCGTGGCTGCGGCAGGCGTCTCGGCCGGCGGCGTTTCGGAGGGTGCGGCTTCCGGAACCATTGGTGCTTCAGGAAGCTCGGGCACTTCGGAAACCGGCGCAACCGGTGTCGCTTCGGCGAGCTTGCGTGTGATCGCTTCCAGCGGCTTCATCTTCTTGCGCAGGTCCTTTTCCAGATCTTCGAAGTCGGTCGTCGTGGTTTCCACGACGCGCACCAGATCCGCCACGCCCTTCTTCACGCTGGCGATGTACTCCAGGTCAGGCTGGCCGGCGGCAATCGCCTCGATCCCCCGCTTGGGACCCGTTTGAGCCGCGGCTTCCTGTCCGGGCAGCGTGCTAGTCGGCCGCAGGTTCACCTCGGGTCCGCCGAGCGCCACTTCGACCGCGTATAACTGCGAACGAATCTTGCGCCGAATATAGTCGAATCGATACTGCTTTGGATCCGGCGGCTTCGCCGCAAAGCCCGGCCCCATCCCGCCTGGCATCATTCCGCCGGGCATCATCATGCCGCCTGGCCCCTCTGCTCCCACGTCATAGCTGCCGCCGCCCGGATAGGTGCCGGCACCAACACCCGTGTCGGTATAGCCGTCGCCGCTGTAACCATCTCCCATTCCCCCCCCCATCGCATAACCGCCGCCGCTCGGATTGGCCAGGCGTTTCTTCTGGTCCTCTTCGCGCGTTTTCAGATTGGTGACCCGCGCCAGCTCCTTGTCGCACGCCACGAGCGCCAGAAAACCGAGTTCCTTGGCGGTCGGCGTCAGTTCGAGCTTGCCGCTTGCCGGATAGGCCATGATCCCCATGGCCGTTGCGGCTGTGGTGCGAATCGCCAGCGATTCTTTGTCATTTTTCACGAGCGCATC
Source organism: Pirellulaceae bacterium (assembly GCA_025459145.1). GTDB lineage: Bacteria > Planctomycetota > Planctomycetia > Pirellulales > Pirellulaceae > CAYLLN01. The sequence goes on from JALORD010000177.1 coordinate 8,542, forward strand.
CATTGCCGCGATCAGCTCGGGGGTCGCCTGGTGATATCCGGCGTGGGTGAGTCCCTCGATCGCCCGGCGGCGCATCCATTCGTGTCCTGCCGGATCGCGACCGTCCGGCGGCGTGGTCTGGCCCGCCAGATCGAGCAGCGTCTTGACGATCTGCGTCCGCAGCGGACCGGCAATCGCCGGAGTCGGCGCACCAACCGGGCCGCGGAAATTGTCCCACTCCAAATGTCGCACGAGCCCCAGCAGCGCGGCGACGCGAATCGCGTCGTTGTTCTCGGGCTTGGTGAACTGCTCGTAAATGAACGGTAGCGCGCTGAGCATCGGCTCGGGAACGCTCTTCGAGTTCCCCAGGCGAGACGGCTCGACGTCGTTGAGCAAGCTGATCGTCAGCATCGCGTTGTAGCGAACGGCAGGATGGCAGGGGCCTTCGATAAACCCTTTCATCTTGGTGTAGACCATGTTCGCGAGATAAGCATGCGCTTCGCTATTCGTTGCCACTTCCAGATAGTCGCGCAACAGCCGTAAGCGCTCGCCCGCGATGTCGGCCTTGCCGGACTCGATCAAGTCCGATGGTGGGGCAAAATAGGGGAAGTAAACCGTGTTGAAGAAGAGGTCGAATGAGGATTTTCTGTCGGAAGTGATGCCGTTCTGCAAGGCATTCCGCACAAACGTTTTGCCCTTCGCTTCGAAGGCCCGCGCTTCATTGATTTCCTTCGGCGACTTCGACAAGTCGACGTGCGGGATGAGATACGTATAGCCGCGTGCATCTTTGGCAGGATTACCTGGGCTGGTGCCTGGCGCCGGCGCGACTGCAGGCGCCGCCTG
>JALORD010000635.1 GCA_025459145.1 Pirellulaceae bacterium
CCTGCGGTCCAACCGGACTGAATCCTAGCACGCCATTGTCCGGTCTCAGGCACCCATCGGCCCGCTTCCCGGTCACTCGACAGCTGAAATCTCAGCGGCATGTCCGAAGCGGCGATCCTTCTCGTCGGCCATCCCGATCCCGCTTCCGGACTCGGACCGCTGCTAGAAGGTTCGGGGAAGCCGGCGCGGAGGATTCTGACACCCGGGACAGGTAATGATCGGGCGGCGGCGCGGGCGAGGAGTTTCTGTCCCGGGGGGCGAGTCATTGCTCGGCTCATCGTTCGGCGAGGCACTTACCTCGTCGGCCATGCTCACTGTCTCGACAACCCACTGCGGTGTCATCGCGTTGGCGAACGCGACATGATCGATGTGGGACGAGATCAAGCCGACGTGTCCATCGGCGTAGACGAAATAGACACCCCCCGAGTGCCTGCTCGTAAAATCGGCAAACCGCGTCGTGCTCGTGTTGCCGGCGACGGTGACCGCGTGGCGGGCGGTGCCGACGACGCGCGAGAAGTCGCCGCTGCCGTTCCAGACCGCGCCCACCCAGGTGGCCGCCGGCGCTTGATCGAACTCTCCTTGGCTGTGCCGCTCACCCACCATGATCAGGTTGCTTTGCCCTTTGCGGGCGATATCGGCAAACCGCACCTGGCTATTGTGGTAGAAGAGCCCGTTTTGGGGTTCGCCCGTGCATTGGCGTCCCGTTCCAGCCAATGCCGCACAGAGCGAAACGCGGCCGACGCCGAAGTTGGCGGCATAGTTGGCCGTGGGGAACTCTCCGAGCGAAGTGCCGCCCGAACTGAGCAGATCGAAGGTCGCCGGCCCCGCATCCGACGGGCAGCGAAAGAGCGGCAGGCGTTGCTGCCGGGCCTCGGCATTGATCGGATCGAGAATCGACCGCGTGCGGTCGATCCGCTCGGACAGCGGTTGCTGCTCGACATAAGGAAGAATCGCCGCTGCCCAGCCCCAGCCGGGCCCGGCGCTTACCTCAGGCTGATGATCTTCGTAGCCTTCCCAGCCGGCCGGGAGCGCGCCCCAGGTGTCGTGCCGCAAATGCAAGCCGAGGCCGATCTGCCGCAGGTGATTCTGGCAGGTCGACTTGCGGGCTGCCTCGCGGGCATGCTGAGCCGCGGGGAGCATGAGTGCCAAGAGCACCCCTACGATCGCAATCACCACCAGCAATTCGACCAGCGTAAAAGCGCAACGAGCTCGCTCGAGTCGCATGTCGGACCTCCTCCACAAACCAAAGAAAAAACGCGCACAGCATGGGAAGATGTGGCCCAGTGCAGGCGCAGGGGGGAGCGGTCCGACCGGGCTTGATTATGCATGAGCCCGGCCCGGCCGTCAAAACAAATCTCTCCCCCGGCAGGGCGAATTTCGGACGGCGGCTGGGAATACCGCTCCGCCTCCCTGCTCAAATCGGCCTTCACACTTGCATAGGATATGCACTATTGTTTTAATTGCACTTGTATTGCACTAATGGGAGCCGGCGACCATGCGTCCTTCTTCGATCGATCCGGCCGTTCGTCTCCGCTGGCGCGAAGTCCTGCATTCTGCGGGAATCAAGTGCACCGAGCAGCGACTGGCGGTTCTGTGCGAACTGGAGCATGCGGTGGAGCCGGTGTCGCATCGCGAGATGCTCGCGCGGCTGGCCGACTACCACTGGGATCCGGCCACGATCTTTCGCAATCTCAACGACCTGTGCGACGTGGGGCTGGTCCGGCGGATCGATGTGGGGGATCACGTCTGGCGGTTCGAACTCCGTTCGTCCGAGGCGGAGCGAGCCGAGCATCCGCATTTCCTCTGCGTGCAGTGCGGCACGATTACCTGCCTCCACGAAGTGGCGATGAACGAGGCGCTCGGTCCGTTGCGGACCTCGCAGCCCACCCTCGCCGTCGAGGAAGTGCTGCTCAAGGGGAAGTGCCCGACGTGCCATCGCCCCGCGTAAACAATTCTCCCGCCTAAGAATGTGGGGTGCCGGTTCTACGTAGTTTCTTTCTGACTCTACTTGCACTGCAATTGCATTTACGTAGAATGGGCGTCTGTGTAGGGCGGGCAAATGCGGCCCTGCACTCAACCACAGGCGGAGTTGCATCGCCATGAACCGATCTTGAGGCAGACTCCGCTGCGGTGTACGTGCGGCGCGGATGCGGTCCGACCAACTGAGTCGTGCCACAGCGTCGCCGCGGCGGGGCTTTAAATCGGGCTGGCCTCGGGATCGTCCCACAATTTTGGTCGCGACCGGCTGTTCGTCGCCGCCGGTCGTTAAACGGTCAGAAGCGCGGCACGGGTTTTTTCATTTCCAGTCACTGTTTTTTGAGGAGAAGCAAACCATGCTTCGCAAGTTGTTCCGGAACAAGAAGGGCCAGGGATTGGTCGAGTACGGTCTGATCATTGCGGGCGTCGCCCTGATCTGCGCCGCCGCCATCTCGGTCTTTGGTCACAAGACGAGTGATTTGATCTCGGCGGTTACGGCAGTCCTGCCAGGCGCTCACGCCGACGACAACGGCCCGCTCGTCAGTGGCAAGCTGATTGAGACGACCGGGGCGGATGCTGGGCCGATCAGCTTGGATGTCGCCGAGATCGTGGCGAACACGGACACAGGCCGGCTGGATTCCAACGTGCGCGGTACAGGTGGGACTGCGGATGGGTTTGGTGGTCTGATCGTCGAGCCCTAGTCGACACAGCTCGCTCTTGGTTTTCACTCGCCTCCCGCGTGGCTAGCCGCCGCGGGA
>JALORD010000636.1 GCA_025459145.1 Pirellulaceae bacterium
GCGGTCTTCGGCGCGGGGCGTACACGATCTCAAGGCGTTCCTGGAGTACGCCCGCACAGGCCCTCAGGCCATCGCAGCTCGGATCGAGGGTTCACAGGGCGGATTCGACTCGCCGCTCGAAGAGGCGATTGCCGAGGCGCTCGGGAAGCGCGGTTGGCGTATCGAAACGCAGATCGGCGTATCCGGGTTTCGAATTGATTTGGGCGTGGTGCATCCGGACAAACCGGGAGCGTATCTGGCTGGAATTGAATGCGATGGCGCGACATACCACCGGTCGGCCGTAGCTCGCGATCGCGACAAAATCCGTGAGGAGGTACTGACGGGACTGGGGTGGAGAATTGTGCGGGTCTGGTCGACCGATTGGTGGTACGACTCGGACTGCGCGCTCGAAGAGATTCACATCAAGCTTCAAGCAATCCTGGAACAGGATCGCTCCCGGCCGTCCGTCGACTCAAGAAGCGAGGACGTGGCGGAAACGGAGTGTTCGACGAATGCCGAAATCGGCAATACGCGACTCCCTTCCGATGCGGCCGATTCCACGGATGAATCTCGACCGTCGGATTCGTCAGCATGTTCTCCGCTCTTCGCTCGACAGTCGCCCACGAATGACCGCTGCATCTATTTCCGCGTTAATTTGGGTGACGCAGTCGCGAATCAGGATCGCTTCTTTGACACCGAATATGCCGATGCCCTGCGGCAAATGGCACTGGCGGTCCTTGCATCGCAAGGTCCGATACGCGACGACGCACTCGTACGCGAGATTGCCCGAGCGCACGGATTCGCTCGTACGGGGAACCGGATCAAGCAACGGGTGTTGGAACTTTTGCCCGACGTTGCGTCGACCGTCGAACCGGTCGGCAGGTTTCTGTGGCCGGACGCCAACGTCCAGGATTTACTCCCATTCCGACATGCGGCTGCCGGGGATGAACGCCGAAGTCTGGACGAAATCCCCATGCCAGAACTGGTTGGGTTAGTGCGAGAGCTTCCAGTTATCTTGATGAGTGAGGATCCCGCGATAGCGCTGGCACGCGAGATTGGACTAGCACGGCTCTCGCAGACTGGGCGTAGTCGCCTCGAGGAGGCGATCAGCCGCGCCAGCAGCGAAATTCCTTGATTACCCGCACTTGGTGGCGCGTAGGAACGGCATTCCCGTTGACGGCCTACGCCTTCAGATCCTTCGCAATCCCCGCAAACAGTCCCAGCGCCGTTTCCAGGTCGTCGGCGATTTCCTGGGCCAGCACGTCCGGTTCGGGCAGATCGTCGCTATCCTCCAGGCTCTTGTCCTTGAGCCAGAAGATGTCCAGGTTGACTTTGTCCCGCTTGATCAGCTCGTCGTAGTCGAACGAGCGCCAGCGGCCGTCGGGGTTCTTCTGGGCATCCCAGTTGGCCTTGCGATTATGCCTCTTGCCGGGCTTGTAGCAAGCCACGAACTCGTCCAGGTTGGCCCGCTTCAGAGGATTGGTCTTCAGCGTGAAGTGCATGTTCGTCCGCAAGTCATACACCCACAGCTTGCTCGTCCAAGGCTTCTCCTGGGCCGGCTTGGAGTCGAAAAACAGCACGTTGGCCTTCACCCCCTGGGCGTAAAAGATGCCCGTCGGCAGCCGCAGGAGCGTATGCACGTCGCACTGGGCCAGCAGATTGCGGCGGACGGTCTCGCCGGCGCCACCCTCGAAGAGCACGTTGTCGGGGACGACGATCGCACACCGCCCATTGACTCGCAGCAGCGTCTTGACGTGCTGCACGAAGTTGAGCTGCTTGTTCTTCGTCGACGTCCAGAAATCCTGCCGTTCGTAGGCGTGCTCCTCCTTCTCGAGGTCCCCCTCCTCGTTGACGATCGCGATGCTGCTCTTCTTGCCGAATGGCGGATTGGTGACGACGACGCTGAACCGCTCCCCCGGATCGCCCGCCAAGCTATCGACACCCGATCGAATCGGGCAGGGGTTGGCGTCGATCCCGTGAAGGTAGAGGTTCATGATGCACAGGCGGGCCGTGTTGGGGACCAGTTCCCACCCCTTCACGAACTTCGTCCGCAGGTGCTTCTTTTGGTCCTTATCGAGTTCCTTGCCGCCATGCTCGACGACGTAGCTATGGGAGGCCAGCAGGAAGCCCCCCGTGCCGCAGGCCGGATCGCAAATGGTGTCATCAGCCGTTGGCTGCACGCAGTCGATGATCCCCTTGATAAGCTCCCGCGGCGTGAAATACTGCCCGGCCCCCTTGGGCGATTCCTCGGCGCTGCGGGCGAGCAGCCCCTCGTAAATATCCCCCTTCACGTCGGCTGAGCGTGGCCAAGTCTTTGCCGCCTGCAGCCGCGGAAACTGCGGCTTCCTGCTCGGGCTCAATTTCTCGCTCGAGCCGCGCCAGGCGAGCGGCGAGTGTGGAGACGATGTCGGGATCGGCCGCGCCGGCGCCGACAAGATTCAGCAGCTTATCGAGCGGGACGGAGGGCTTACGGTCCAGCGGCTTGGTCTGCTGACCTTGCTTCGCGACCACAAGTCGGAGTTGCTCGCGTTCATTGAGAAGTTCGAGGAGCGGTCAGCCGTGATGGAGTTTGACGCCAAGCTGAGTCGGCGGGAAGCGGAACTCCTTGCCTGGAGGCAATGCTTTACGATATGAATAGCATACGCTACAGTGAAGCTATGGCACGCCAGAGAAAGAACCGAAGTCGGTCGACATTGCTTACCGATCAACTTCGGCAGGCGATCGATGACTCCGGCCTGACGCGCTACCGAATC
>JALORD010000178.1 GCA_025459145.1 Pirellulaceae bacterium
GCCGTCGCAGAAGGTCGAAGTCGATGTGCGGATCGATCATGTGGTCCTGCGGGCGCTCGAGAAATCGCCCGACAAGCGGTATCAGCGGGCGAGCGAGGTGAAGTCGGAGCTGGTTTCGGCGACGAGTTGGTCGGCCCCGACGCCGCAGATGCCCGCGTCGCCGCCAACGTTCCCGGCAGCCGGCGGGCCCGTGACGCCACCGCCGGTTTGGAACACGCCGGCCCCCGCCAGCAAGTTTGTCAACTCGGCCGCCGGCACGCTGCCGCCGGGCGAAGTGCTGGGAGTAGCGGTGGGCATGGTCCTCGGCATCCTGATGATGGTCGTGGGACTGGCCGCGGCAGTTTTCGGGATCGTCAACGCGTTTGGGCTGTGGGGTGGCGCGTGGGCCTGGATCGGTGCCGCTTTGGGCTGCCTCGTCGTTGGGATTGGCTCGGCCGCCGGCAGCTACAACAGCTATCGGCAAATGACAGGGGCCGTCGATCTTTTGCGATCGCCGCAGGTGACGTGGCTCGACTGGGTCCTGCGGATCTTCTTCCTGATCGGCCTGCTCCTGCTCACGCTGAGCCTCGCGCTGTTTGTGCTGCAACCGCCGCACGTGGGCTGGCAAATCGCCCTGATGTGCCTGCTTCTAGGAGGCAGTTCCAGCATGCAGGCGGGCATGTTCCTGATCTGGCGATCGCTTACCCGTCCTCCCGCCGATGCGAGCCCGTGGCCTGCCGCCACCGAACGATCGCGACTGCCGACGCACCCCGTCTTTCTGCAGGCGGTTGTGTTGCCGGTGGCGCTCTTGCTGGGGATCTGGATTCTGGTGCTCGTCGATGTGGTCTACGCCCGGCCGCCGCACGGAGGCGTTGACTCGCAGGCCCGCCAACTGCAGATGGCGGCGTTTCAGCTCTGGCAAGAGGGAGCCGTGGTGAGCGGCTTGCTCGCGATTGCCGTGGCGCTCATCGCCTTGCTCGTGTGGCACGTTGGGGGCCCGCGGGAGACGGACGCTACAGGCCGAGCGTGGGTTCCTCCGCCGTTTGCCGGCCGCGGCTGGGCCGGGGTGGTGGCGGCCCTGGCGGCGCTCGCGCTGTTGACGCCATGGTTCCGCCTGGACATTGTGCCGGGAAGTGTCGCCGTGGTGACGTTTCGCGATTCCGTGCAAGTCAACGGCACGCCATTCGATCGACAGATTACGATCCGGCAAGATGGACTCCAGCTAATCGGCGCAATGCCGAACGGTTCGCGCCTGGCCCATCGGGGGATCGAATCGGCGGTGCCGGCAGCCGTCTCGCTGCTGCTCTTGGCCGGCGCGATCCTGACGATCGTGGCCGCGAGCCTCGGCCGACCCACGCGGGGGCTGTTGCTGCTGGGATTCGGGGGCGCAGCCTTGCTTCTGATCCAAATGCAGATGCGGCAGACGGTCGAGCATCGCCAGGATTTGGCGGTCGACCGCGTGACGATCGAAGGGCTGGCCGAGTTTGCCGATCGCGAGCGGGGTTCGGCGTCCGTCGATGCTCGTACCCTGGCCGAGACCTTTCGCAACTGCTACCGAGCCGTGCCGTCGGTGGGGCTGCTCGTGGCGGCCGTGGCCACGTCGCTCTCCCTCATCTTTGGCGCGAGCGAACTGTGTTGGGGCGCTCCGCGTGCGGATGGTGCGCCGCAGGAGAAGGCAGCCCCCAGGGCGCCGTTCGACCCGGCCCGCGAAGCGATTCGCCGCCGGGTGGCGGGGCCGGCGCTGGGGCTGATGCTGGTCGGCGCGCTGGGGCTCTTGCCGGCGCTTTTATTGTTGCTGGCCGTGCCAGCCTTCACTCTGCATGAGGCGGAGCGCATCAGCGGCGTGCAAGTGCAGCCGCACGGGTGTGCCGCCGGGGGGCCGGCGGTGCTGCCGATCGCCATGTCCCGTGCGATCGTGGGATACCAAGCACCCCTTCTGCAAGGCGTGCCGCTGGCGCCGCTGCTCTTGGCAGCCGAAGCGCCGGCGGAAAGTTTCACGGTCGCGTGGCCGGTATTCATCATTCTGACGGGAGTGGCGGCGATCCTGGGAGGAATCTTCTCGCTAGTGATGATCGTGGCCGGCTATCAGATGCAGCGACTGCGTTACTACGGTCTGGCGGTGATCGCCTCGGTCTTGGCGATGATTCCTGTGTCGCTCCCCTGGATCATCGGCCTGCCGATCGGCATCTGGTCGCTGGCGGTGCTGCTCGACCCGAAGGTGCGCGAGGCGTTTGAGAGCTGAAGAGGGGCGGAACTCGGGCTAGTTCAAGGCGGCAGGATCTCGCTGGCGGCGATTGATGCGCCGGGGAGATTACGGATTTCCAGTGTCTCGCCGTGGCGGGCCTCGTGCCGGTTCGCATAAACCGATCCGGCGGGATTGCGGTAAACCTCGACGGTGCTGTCCAGCAGATTGACGATCCCATACTCGCCGATCCCCGCTTCGGCATAGATCGAGAGCTTGTTTTCGCGATCGAATTCGAGCGACGAATCGGCGACCTCAATGACGAGCAGCACGTCGTCGGCGGTGGGTTTGCCTTCTGCATAGTCGTCTGCCCGCGGTCGTAGTACAGCGATGTCGGGCTCTGGTTCGCTATCGGAGAGCCGAATCGGGTTCTGCGGGGCTGCTGCTCAAGAATAACTCGCGAATCGCAACGACTAAACCGCGAAGTTCAAGGTTCCAAACGGGTCGGCCTCGTCTCCCTCGCCCCCAGCCCTAGCCCCTCCCGTCCGCCCCTCACCGATAGTCGTCCCTCACCGGATGAAACACATCGAGCGCCTTCACGGGTTTGTCTCCCGCGACGCACTGGTGGACGACGCCGCCGGGAATCCGCCACATTTCGCCCGGGCGGATCGTGCGGGTCTCGTCGCCGATCGTAAACGTGAGCTCCCCTTCCAGGAGCATCCCCATTTGCTCGTGTGGATGGCTGTGCGGCTGGACGACCGCATGCGGCTCAAACTCGACGAGCGAGAGCATCATCTGCTCGCCGGCACAGGTCTGAATCTGCACACCGGGAAAAATCTGGTGGCGGGAACATTCGCCAGGAGAAACGAAGGGAGAGGTCATCGACATCGGGGGGGCTTGAGTTCGTAGAATTCAAATGGACGAGAGTTCTTCGGCAATCCGCAGGAGCCGGTTGTACTTGGCCAGCCGTTCGCTCCGGGCAACGCCGCCGACCTTGATGTAGTCGGCCGCAGTTCCGACCGCCAGATCGGCGAGAAAATCGTCTTCCGTCTCGCCGCTGCGGGCGCTCGCGATGCAGGCGTAGCCGTGCTTTCGGGCCAATAGCATTGTGCGGAACGTCTCGCTGAGCGTGCCGATCTGATTCACTTTGATCAGCACGGCACTGGCCGCGCGCGTTTCAATCCCGCGGGCGAGCAATTTTTCGTTGGTGGCAAACAGATCGTCGCCGACGAGCTTCACACGGCCGGCGAGCCGGGCCGTCAGTTCCTGCCAGCCGTCCCAGTCGTCCTCGGCCAGGCCGTCTTCGATCGTCGCGATCGGAAAATCGCGCGCCCAGTCTTCCAGGCGATCGATCATCTGGCTGCTCGTGAGCCGCTGGCCTTGTTCGGCGGCCAGGTAGTATCCCCCGTCGCGATAGAAATGGCTCGCGGCCACGTCGAGCGCGAGCGTCACGTCGCAGCCGGGCACGAGCCCCGCCGCTTCAATCGCCCGAATGACGAACTCGACCGCCTGACGATTCGACGTGAGCTTGGGGCCATATCCCCCTTCGTCGCCGACGAGGTAACCCTCGTAACCCGCGTCCAGGAGCAACTTGCCGAGCCGGCGATACACCCGCACGATCCACTCGAGCTGCGTGGGATAGTCCGGGGCTCCCGCGGGAATGATCAGTACATCCTGAAAATCGAGGTTTCCGCCCGCATGTTTCCCGCCGGAGATCATGTTGACCATCGGCAGCGGCATTCGCGGACTCGCCGATCCGCCGCCGCCGTTCGTTGCGGCAGCAAGCAGCTGGGCCAGATGCTTGTACAGCGGAACCCGCTCGTCCAGCGCCGCGGCTCGTGCCGCGGCTAGCGACACCGACAGGATCGCATTTGCCCCCAAGCGGCTCTTCGCGGTCGTGCCGTCGAGTTCCACCAGCAGCCGGTCGATCCCGGCCTGATCGCTTGGATCGGAACCCAATAGTGCCGGGCCGATTTCTCGCCGGACGCTCTCCACCGCCCGCCGCACACCGAGCCCGTCGTACCACGGCGAGTCGCCGTCCCGCAGCTCGCACGCCTCGGCCGCTCCGGTGCTCGCCCCACTCGGGACGCTCGCCCGCCCGACGATACCGCCTTCAAGATGCACCTCGGCCTCGACCGTCGGCTTCCCCCGGCTGTCGAGCACTTCGCGGGCGTGGACGCGGACAATTTTTGGCATGGATGGATCAGCTGGCGGCAGAGTTGAGCATTGAACGACGACCCAAATTACCAGACTTGCGACCGTTGTTGGATGCACTCGATCACGGCGGCGATGCGTCACTGGCTGCTAGCATCGTTCTCCCTTGAGCGGGCCCGCGCTTTTCGATACAAGTCGCCGGCCAATTTTTCTACCAGCGGGGGGACGCGGGGAAGGAAACGATGCGGCTCTTTGCTCTGGCTGCCTGCGAAGCGACTCTGTTCGTACTGCTCGGTGCGGGGCTCCTGGCGCGCCCGGCTGAGGGGGCCGAGTTTCCGTTTACCGGGTATATCGCCAGCGAATCGGTCGAGTTGACAGCCGGTCCGGGACGGCGCTACTACGTGACCGATCGGCTCCCGCGCGGCACCAAGGTCGAAGTTTATCGCGAGGATGACGCCGGCTGGCTTGCCATTCGCCCGACCGACGACTGCTTCAGCTGGATTCCCGCGGCCGGGGTCGAGCAGCTGGACGACGGTGTGGGCCGCGTCCGGGAAGAGACCGCCGTATGGATTGGCACGCGGATCGAACATGTCGACCAGCACCACAGTCAGATCTCGCTGAAAGCGGGCGAACTGGTGCAGGTCCTCGATCAGAAGTCGGTGGCCAGCCAGGAAGGCAAAGCGACCTGGCTGAAGATTGCGCCTCCGGCCGGCGAGTTCCGCTACGTGCATGCGCGCGATGTGAGCCGGCAGGAAGTGCTGGCCGCGGAGCCGGCGAGTGAGATTGTGGAGGAAGAACCGGCCCAACCGTCGCTGGAGGCGGCCGAGTTGGAGGCGGAAGATTCTGCGGACATCGAGCCACGCCGGACGCGCACCGTCACCAGTCCGATCGCACTTCGCGACCTCGAGGAGGTGCGGGGCCAGCTCGGCGCGCTGCGCGAGGGGCTGGCCGGGCTGGCTGAGAGAAGCCGCAGCACTCGCGGGGAGAGCGGCATCGCCCTGGCCCAGTACGAGTCGGCCGACGGTTCGTCGCCGCGGCACAGCAATTCGCTTTCGCCCGATGGCTTTGTTCCGCGGAAGCGGCGCGAGGCGGGCGAGCCGTTGTCGTCGTCGGCAGGAAGCAGTGGCAGCCCGGGCCGTTCCGCGGCGTCCGCCCGCAGCACCTTCTCCGGCAGCAACTCGCGACTGGATACAAGCCGTTTCGCCAGCCGCTCGGCGGGCGCTGCGACTACAACGCGCAGCACATCGGCGTTGCCGGCGGCAAGTGCGGCGCTGCCGACCGGCGCCAGCGGCGATGATTTCCGCCGGCAACTGGAACAACTCGATCTCGATCTGTCGCTGATGGTCGCCCGCGACAAGGCGACCTGGAATCTGGTGGAACTGAAGCAGCGAGCTCAGCATTTGGCCGACCACGGCCCCTCGCCGGCCGAGCGCGGCGAAGCGCGGCTCTTGCTCGACAAGATGGCCCAATTCGAGCAGGCCTTCGATGTGGCCGAGCACGGAAGCTTGGCGGGGCCGCTGGGCGGTGTGTCACCCGGGGCTCTCGATCCAAGTTCTCCCGCGGCACCCCGCTACGATGCCGAGGGGTGGCTCAAGCCGGTGATTTCGCGTTCGCAGCAGGCGGCCCCCTACGCCGTCGTCGACGAAGATGGCAAGCCGCTCGCGTTTGTGACTCCCTCGCCGGGACTCAACGTCGGACGCTACGTCAACAAGCAGGTCGGCCTGTACGGCCGCCGCGGCTATATCGAGGCCCTCAAAACGCCGCATCTCGTCGCCGAGCGGGTGATCGACCTCGAGCGGCACGTGCGCTAGCGGCCGTTGCCCGCGGCCTTGTCTGGTTCAGCCGAGGGGGATAAGGTTGAAGGCGTGGCGAAAATTCACCTCCTCCGACAGGCTTTCCGTCGACGTTCGACTCGGCGGCCGCTGGCACCGTCTCTTCCTTTTCGCGGTGCCCGCCGGCGATTGTTGGCCTGGGAATCTCCCTTCGTGAGCGGTCCGCTCGCGCCCCCTTAGCGGCGGCATCCTCGATCCCGGCGACGTGCGCCCGCGGCAACGCGTTTGCCCCGGAAGGGAGCGAACGCCCCTCGCGCAAATGGTTCCGAGCGCCTCGCCTGCTCCCAACAATCTTGGTTCCTCCATTCCGCGGCCCTCGCCATCCTATGAACGCCATCGATCCCAAAATCCAGCGCGAAGTGGCCCGCCGCCGCACGTTTGCCATCATTTCGCACCCCGACGCGGGAAAGACCACGCTGACCGAGAAGCTCTTGCTGTACGGCGGCTGTCTGGAGGTCGCCGGCGTGATCCGCGGCCGCAAGGCGCAGCGGGCGGTCACTTCCGACTGGATGGAACTCGAGCGGCAGCGCGGCATCTCGGTCACGTCGACGGTCCTCGCCTTCGAGTTCGACGACTATCAGATCAACCTGCTCGATACGCCGGGGCACCACGATTTCAGCGAAGACACGTACCGCACGCTGATGGCGGCGGATAGCGCCGTGATGGTGCTCGACCTGGCCAAAGGGGTCGAGGAACAGACCGAAAAGCTGTTCCGCGTTTGTGCGCTGCGCAAGATTCCGGTCATCACGTTCGTCAACAAGGCCGATCGGGAAGGGCTGCCGCCGCTCGATCTCTTGACCGAGATCGAAACCAAACTGGGGATCGAGCCGGTGCCGATCAACTGGCCGCTCGGCACAGGACGCGACTTCTGCGGCGTGATCGATCTGGCCTCGCTCACCGCGCATGTCTTCACCGAGCGCGACGGCGAGCGGCGGATCGCCTTTCGTTCGCTGCCGCTGGTGGAAGTCGGGGGCGACCTGCTCGATGCGCAATCGATTGCAGCCTCGCGCGAGGAAGCGGAGCTGGTGTGCACTCACGAACTTTGGCGTCGAGCACCTGCTCAAGGGCTTCCTCGAGCTCGCGCCGCCGCCGAGCGACCGGCTCAGCGACCAGGGGCCGATTCCCGCCGCACGCAGCGACTTTGCCGGCTTCGTCTTCAAGATTCAGGCCAACCTCGATCCGCGGCACCGCGACCGGGTCGCGTTTGTGCGGGTGTGCGCCGGCCGGTTCGAACGCGAGATGTCGGTGCTGCATCCGCGGACCGGCAAGCGCCTGCGGCTAAACCGCGCTCACCGTGTCTTCGGACAAGAGCGGGAAACGATGGACGAGGCATTTCCGGGAGATATCATCGGCCTGGTGAACCCGGGCGAGTTCCACTTAGGTGACACGATCTGCACCGGCGAGCCGGTCAACTTTGAGCCGCTGCCGCAGTTCTCGCCCGAGCACTTCGCCGTGCTGCGGTGCAAAGAGACGCTCCGCCGCAAGCAGTTCGAGCGGGGCATGTCGCAGCTCATCGAAGAGGGAGCCATCCAGCTCTTTCATGATCCGCACTCGGCCCGCCGCGAGCCGATCCTGGCGGCCGTCGGAGCGCTGCAGTTCGACGTCGTGCGGTTCCGCCTCGAGTCGGAATACAACGCGCAGACCGACATCGAGTGGCTCCCCTACAAACTGGCCCGCTGGGTCACCGTCTCGGCCGAAGTCGCCAGCCAGACCCGTGTCCCACTGTGGGCCAAGGTCGTGAAGGACCAGCTCGGCCACACGGCGATCCTGTTCCGCTCCCCCTGGGACGCCGAGTACTTTCAGCGCGAGAATCCGAAATTGACGCTGAGCGCGGTCCGCATCTGGAATCGGGCCGATCAGGAGGAACACCCCGCGGCGAATCCTGCCTAACCACCCCGGTGGGAGGCCCTCGCACCCCGGCGAATTGCCTTACGACCCGCTCAAGAAGTCGACGACCATCCGGTTGACCACGCGCGGCTGTTCGAGCTGGGGGGCGTGGCCGCAGCGGTCGAGCATTTCGAAACGGAAGTTCGCGATTCCGGTGACGGCCCGCTCGACATGATACGGATCGACGATCCGGTCCTCGCGGCCGCAGATCACCAGCGTCGGCCGCTGCACCTCGGGGAGCCGGTCCGCCACGCAGTGGCTCTTGGTCCCGCGTACCGTTTGAAATAAGGCCCGCCGCCACTCGCGGGAGGCAAACTTGCTGGCGAAATAGTCCACCACGCCCGGGCTGGCCAGGCGGCGATCGTGAAAGACGCTCTCGACCAGCCCCTGGTAGTTCTGGTGCCGGGCTCCTTCGGTAATCGGCAGCTTTTCTTCGCTTCCCATGCCCGAGGGGCACAGGAGGACCATCCGATTCACTTGTTCGGGATGACGGGCGCAGTATTCAACCGCAATCTGTCCCCCCAGGCTGCTGGCGACGAGGTGGTACGGCGGCGACTGCACGAACTTGTCGAGATACTCCTCGAGCCGATTCGTCAGGAAATCCACGTTGATCGGCTGCCGATTCTTCACACGCTCTTGCAGCACCGGTCCGTCGTACACCAGGATTCCTGGCGTGCGGACGTCGAAGTGCCGCTGAAAAACGTCCCGGCTGCGAAACCACGATTCCCCTTGCTCCGCCAGGCCATTGATCAGAATCAAGGGTTCGGTGCGCGCATAATGATCGCGCTTCGGCATTCCCAGCCATTGGCGGACGGTACTAAGCATCGTCGATGGTCGCTCGGCAGAGCGGCTCGCAGGAGGGGAGGGCGCAGGTTGGTACATCCGGTGCGAAAGTGCCCCGGATATATGCCCTACAAATCGAAGTCGGTCAAAGACGACTCGCGCTACCATCTTGGTGAGCGACCGGCTCGGCAGGGCCGCGATCCATCGCTTCGCGGCCGACCAGTCCCTTCACAATGCCACTTGTTGGGCGAATCGTCAACCGGCTGGCATATCTCCCCCCCTGTTCCAGCCATTAACATCCGCACAGATTCGCGCGGCTAGCGATTGTACGCCCGGCGCCGTAAACCCAACGGGCCCATCCGGATTTGTCAATCTTGACAGGTGTGCAGGTCGAAACAATAGTTGATGTAGATGGTTTCATCAGTCGCACCAGCGGCTGCCGGACGACCCCGCGGCGTCGGAACGAAACCGGGCGATTCGCTCCCTTCCGCAGGGCCACCCTCTCCGCCGGTGCGACTTGTCGCAGACGCCAGAGGTGTTGCCTATGACTGCCTTTGCTCGCGGTGGTGTCCTGGCCCGGTATTTCGCGGGAGTGTGCGAATACATCTTTGAGTCGCGGCTGGGCGTCGCCGATCCCCCGCTGGTCGACTATCTGAGCGACCTCATGCTTCGCTTTGCCCGGCTCGATTCGGTGCACCGGGTGCGCACTCTGTCGGGCCGCCCAGCGGTCGAAGTGGCCGACATGCTGGCCGAAGCCGAGCAGCGCGTGGGCCTCGCGCGGCGCGATGTCCATCGGCACATCGGCGATGTGACGCTCTTCTGGACGGGCGTCTATCCCGAGTCGCTCCCCAAGCTGCGGGCCGTCGAGCGGAAGGACTTCTTCGTCGACTACTGCAACCAGGGCAAGCGGGCGTATTACATCGCCAGCACGATCGATACCGATCGGCGGGAAGACGCCCCGAACGACGTCCTGGAACGGCTGAGCGTGCAGTTTGAAATGTGCGCGTATGGCCTGGGCGAAGTCCGCCGCGAATGGGAACGGCGGGACGACGAGGAGACGCGCGGGCTCGTGATCGAATAGGTCGCTCCGAATCGCCTTAGGTCGACGCCAAGCTTCGACGCCCCCGGTCGAATCACGGACGCGCGGGCGATGCACGGCATCGTCCTACAGTGAATTCAGTTTGCGAAGTGCCGGCTGCAGGTGTACGATGCAGTCGCATCAGTCGCCACGCATGGATGCCAGCCTCCCCTCCTGCGCGGTGAATCCTGCCTTGGCGAGCGCCGAGCCGCACTAGCTCGGCCTCGCGCCACCTTCCCGCCAGTTGCTTGGAGTGCTGCCATGACCGGGATGTTTCCCAACACTTTGCTTTCGCGACGCAAGCTCATCCAAGGGCTGGCGGGATCGGCAGCCGCGGCGGGCTCGCTCTGGTCGGGATGGTTGCGGGCCGCGGAGCAAGCAGCGGTGGCTGCACCCGGGCGGCCCGGCAAGGCCAAGTCGGTCATTCTCATTTTCAACTGCGGCGCGCCGAGCCATATCGACCTGTTCGATCCCAAGCCGGACGCTTCCGACACGGTCCGCGGACTGTACGAGCCGATCGCGACCAAGGTGCCGGGCGTGCAGGTGACCGAGTTGATTCCCGAAATTGCCCAGCGGATGGACAAGCTGGCGGTGATTCGCTCGGTCCATCACAAACACAGCAGCCACAACGCGGGGATGCACTGGTCGATCGTCGGCCGGCCGTACCGCGTCGACAGCACGCTCATTAACCCGAGCGCGACCGATTACCCCAGCTTTGGCACGCTTACCGGCTGGCTCGCCCAACGCGACGGCTACACGGGGAGCGTCCCGCCGTATGTGATTACTCCCGAACCGCACTGCGACAGCCGGGTGTATCTCACGCCCGGCCAATACGGCGGCTGCCTCGGCGTGCGGTACGATCCGTTCGTCCTGCAGGCCGATCCGAACGCCGCTGATTTCAAGGTGCGGAATCTGCGGCTCGATGAGG
Source organism: Pirellulaceae bacterium (assembly GCA_025459145.1). Taxonomy (GTDB): domain Bacteria; phylum Planctomycetota; class Planctomycetia; order Pirellulales; family Pirellulaceae; genus CAYLLN01. The sequence goes on from JALORD010000178.1 coordinate 10,824, forward strand.
GGCTGTCAAATGAGCGACTCGCCGAGCGGGGTTCGCTCCTCGGCCAGCTTGACGGGCGGGCGGGCAAGATCGCCGCGGCTCGTGCGGCCGATCTCGATCTCTATCGCCAGCAGGCCGCTGCGATGGTCACGTCGGGCGATGCGGCGAAGGCGTTCGATCTGTCGCAAGAGAGCGAAGCCACCCGCGAGCGATACGGCCGGCATAGCTGGGGGCAGTCGCACTTGCTCGCGCGACGGCTGGTCGAGGCGGGGGCGAAGTTTGTCACGACGGTGAATGGGCCGAGCATCGTCTGGGACACGCATCAGGACAATTTTGGCCGGCTGAAGAATCGCCTCGTCCCACCAATGGAGCGAGCGTATGTCGCGCTGCTCGACGATCTTGAAGAGCGGGGCCTCCTCGATTCGACGCTCGTCATCTGGATGGGGGACTTTGGCCGGACGCCGATCATCAACAAGGACGCGGGGCGCGATCACTGGCCGCAGTGCTACACGGTGGTGCTCGCCGGCGGCGGCATCCGCGGCGGCGTGGTCGTCGGCGCATCGGACAAGACCGGGGCCTTCCCCGCCGAGCGGCCAATCACGCCCGCCGACATTCACGCCACCACGTTCGCCGCCCTCGGCTACGATGCCAGTCGGATCACCTACGAAACGGTCGACGGCCGGCCGACGTTCCTCTCCGAGGGAGAGCCGATCCGCGAGATTTTGTGATGCCAAGTCCGGCGTTACCGTACCATGCCGATCGAGTAGTACGGTGCCGGCCCCACCCGCTGCTTTACGCCGAAGGCGTTTCACAACTTAGCCCAGGGTCGACGGTACTCCGGCGCACCCTGGGTAACGCGGTGCAAACGCCATAAACCCTGTAAGGGTTTCACAAGAGTTATGATGGTAAGGTGGCGCGTCTCACCCACGGTTTCCTCTCCCCACCCAGGCAAAATGAGCGACGCTCGTTCGATTCGATCCATTGCGCTCTGCGCGGTTGTGCTCTGTGGGGCCGCCTCGTCGCGCGCTGAAGAGGCCACAACGGCCGCCGCCGCCGAAGAACTCTTCGAGCGACAGGTTCGCCCGCTGCTGGTCGAAGCGTGCCAGAAGTGCCACGGCCCCGACAAGCAAGAGAGCGACTTCCGCGTCGATTCGCGGAAGGCCCTGCTCCGCGGCGGCTACACGGGCCCGGCGATTGTCCCCGGCAAGCCGGCCGAGAGCTTGCTCCTCGCGGCCGTGCGGCACGAAGGCGATTTCGCCATGCCGCCGAAAACGAAGCTGCCCGACGACAAGATCGCGGCGCTCGAGTCTTGGATCAAACTCGGCGCCCCGTGGCCCGCGTCGGCCGCGACAACCGCGGCCAGCGACGCTCGCGCCAAGTCGCACTGGGCGTTTCAACCGATTCGAGATCCGCCGGTTCCCGAGGTCGCGCCGCTCGCCGCCGTCGGCACGGACGACGTCGTATCGCCGCAGAATCCGATCGACGCGTTCTGGCTCGAGAAGCTGCACGCGGCAAAGCTCGCTCCTTCGCCGCAAGCTGACCGGCGGACGCTCATTCGCCGCCTGTCGTTTGACCTACTTGGACTGCCGCCGACGCCGGACGATGTCGAGGCGTTTGTTGCCGACCCCGATCCGCGGGCCTACGAGCGGCTGGTCGATCGGCTCCTCGCCTCGCCCCACTACGGCGAGCAGTGGGGCCGCCACTGGCTCGATGTGGCCCGGTATTCGGACACCAAAGGTTATGTCTACGCGCGCGAGCAGCGGTTCTGGGTCCATGCCTGGCCGTACCGCGATTGGGTCGTCCGGTCGCTCAATGAAGACCTGCCGTATGACCAGTTCCTGCTCTTGCAGATTGCGGCGGATCAAGTGGTTGATCGCCAGCAGGAAGCCGAGCGAGCGAACCTCGCCGCGATGGGCTTCCTCACGCTCGGCCGGCGATTCATCGGTGTGACACACGATATCATCGACGACCGGATCGACGTCGTCACCCGGAGCACGATGGGGCTCACCGTCGCCTGCGCCCGCTGCCACGACCACAAGTACGACCCGATCCCCACGCGCGATTATTACTCGCTGTACGGCGTGTTTCAGAACTGCGCCGAGCGGCAGGTGCCGATCGCGGAATCACCGGCTGGGCCGACCGTGCCGGCCGACCAGTATGCGGCATTTGCCGAGGAACTGAAGAAGCGCGAGGACAAACTCGCCAGCACGCTCGCCGAGAAGCGGACCGAAGCGTCGAACCGCGTCCGCAGCCGCGTGGCCGACTATCTCTATGCCCAGCTCGAAATGCAAAAATATCCCGACGAGGGATTTGACCAGGTCCTGACCAAGGACGACGTCATTCCGGCGTTCGTCCGCCGCTGGCAGGCGTACTTAAGCGCCGCCGCCGACCGGAACGATACGGTGTTCGCGGCGTGGAGGGTCTATGTGCAGATTCCCGCGGAGGACTTCTCGGCCAAGTCGGCCGAGGCCACCGCGGCGCTGCTCTCCCGGCCTGAGGCCGAGGTGCATCCGCGCGTGCGAGCGCTGTTTGAGTCGCCGCCCGCCTCGCACCAGGAAGTCGCCGAGCGGTACGGCAAGCTGCTCACCGAGATCGATGGCCAGTGGCAGGCGCTCGTCAAAACGGCCGCCGAGAACAAGGCGCCGTCGCCGACGGCTTTGCCCGACGCCGGTGATGAAGCGCTGCGCCAGGTGCTGTATGGCCCTGCCGCGCCGTGCGAGATTCCCGACGAGCCGATCGTCAATATCGAGACGTTCTTCGATCTGGGAACCGTCGATCAACTGTGGAAGCAGCAAGGCGAGGTCGACTCGTGGCTGCTCAGTTCGCCGCTCGCCCCGCCGCACGCGATGATCCTCGTCGACCGGCAGCCGCTGGTCGACGCGCGGGTTTTTCGCCGCGGCCGGCCGGCGAACAAGGGGGAACTCGCCCCGCGGCAGTTCCTCGAACTCTTGTCGGGCGAGAATCGACAGCCGTTTGCCCAGGGGAGCGGCCGGCTGGAGCTGGCCCGCGCGATCATCGCCCCGGCCAATCCGCTGACGGCCCGCGTCGCCGTGAACCGAGTCTGGATGCACCACTTCGGTGCGGGACTCGTCGACACGCCCAGCGACTTCGGCACGCGGGCCAAAGCGCCGAGCCACCCGGAGCTCCTCGACTGGCTGGCGAGCCGCCTGATCGAGGAAGGCTGGAGCTTGAAAAAACTGCACCGGCGGATTCTGCTCTCGGCCGCGTATCGGCAAGCGTCGCAGACGCCAGTTCAAGGTTCAGAGTTCAAAGTTCATAGTTCGGGCAGTACGCCAACTTTGAACTTGGAACCTGCAACTTTGAACCCTGCCTCCGTCGACCCCGAAAATCGCCTCCTCTGGCGCATGAATCCCCGCCGGCTGTCGTTCGAGCAGATGCGCGATGCGGCGCTGGCTACTTCGGGCGAGCTTGATCTCGCGCGCGGCGGCAAGGCGACCGACCTGTTTGCCGCCGACTTCCGCCGCCGGACGCTCTACGGTCAGGTCGATCGGCAGTTCCTTCCCGGCACGCTGCGGGTCTTCGACTTCGCCAATCCCGATCTGCACATCCCGCAGCGGAGCGATACGACGGTCCCGCAGCAGGCGCTCTTCTTCCTGAACGACAAGCTGCTCCTCGAGCGAGCGCGGCAACTCGCGGCCCGGGCCGGTGAAGATCAATCGCCGGAACTGCGTATTCAGCAAATCTTTCGCCTCGCGCTCTTGCGCGAGCCGACCGCGGATGAAGCGGCTGCGGCCCTGTCGCTCGTCACCACCGCTGAGACCGAGCCGGCCGACGAAGTGCCGCCAACCGCCGCCGACTGGCAGTACGGCTTTGCGGCCTTCGACGAGGCGGCCGGCAAGAATGGCGAGTTCCACCCGCTGCCGCACTTTACGGGCAGTGCCTGGCAAGGCGGTTCCAAATGGCCCGACGGTAAGCTCGGCTGGGTGCAGCTCACAGCCGCCGGGGGCCACGCCGGGAACGACCATGCTCATGCGGCGGTCCGCCGCTGGGTTGCGCCGCGAAAGATGACGATTCGCATCCGGTCGAAGCTCGTGCACGACACCGAGGCGGGGGACGGAGTGCGCGGCCGCGTCGTCAGCAGCCGGCACGGACTGGTCGGCATGGCGAGCGTGCACAATGGCCAGGCGGAACTGGCCCACGACAGCCTCGCCGTGGAACCGGGCGACACGCTCGACTTCGCCCTCGATATTGGCGGCAACCTGAACAACGATCAGTTCACGTGGGACGCGACCATCGAAGAGGTCGTGCCAGCCGCCGGCGCCGACACGCCGCCAACGCCCGAACTGCCCCGCCGCTGGAATTCCCGCACCGACTTCCACGGCCCGAGCTCGCCGAAACTCGGCCCCTGGGAACAACTGGCCCAGGTGCTCCTGTCGGCGAATGAGTTTGTGTTTGTGGATTGATCACCGTAGCGGGCGCATCCTGCCACCGCGAAACCCAATCGAGAAAACCAACACCATGTTCACTAGCCGCCGCGAAATGCTCTCCCGCTCCGGCATGGGCCTGGCCAGCCTCGGCCTCGCGGGCCTCTTCGGTGACCTGGGCGAGCTTGGCCCCTCTCCTGCCGGTGCCGCCGAATTGACAAGCACACCGCCCGCTGGCCCGCTCGCCCCGAAAACGCCGCACTTTGCCGGCAAGGCCAAGCGAGTAATTCACTTCTTCTGTAACGGCGGCCCGTCGCACGTCGATACGTTCGATCCGAAGCCGGCTCTCGCTAAACATGCCGGACAGCCGCTCCCCGAAACGCTGCGGACCGAGCGGAAGACCGGGGCGGCGTTCCCCTCGCCGTTCAAGTTTCAGAAGTACGGCGAAAGCGGGATCGAGGTGAGCGAGATTTTCGCCCGCACGGCTGAGCACATCGACGACATCGCCGTCGTCCGCTCGATGTACGCCCAGGTGCCCAATCACGAGCCGTCGCTGATGCTGATGAACTGCGGCGACTCGGTGCAGGCCCGGCCGAGCGTCGGGGCCTGGGTGCTGTATGGCCTGGGGACCGAGAACCAGAACCTGCCCGGCTTCGTCGCCATGTGCCCCGGCGGCTTTCCGATCAAGGACGCCGAAAACTGGCAGTCGGGCTTTCTTCCCGGCGCGTTTCAGGGGACGTTCATCGATTCGCAGCATCAGGACTTGCCAAAGCTGATCGAGAACATCACGCATCCGCACGTCAGCACCGCGGCCCAGCGGCGGCAGCTCGATTTGCTCGCCCGCCTCAATGCCGAGCACCGGGCCGCCCGGACCGATCCGCGGCTGGAGGCCCGCATCCACTCGTTCGAGCTGGCGTTCCGGATGCAGGCCGAGGCGGCCGACGCATTCGACCTGGCCCGCGAGACAGCCGCGACGCGGGCCGAATATGGCGACGGCGTCCACGGCCGGCAGACGCTCATCGCCCGCCGGCTCCTCGAGCGGGGCGTCCGCTACGTGCAGCTCTGGCACGGCGCGGGGCAGCCCTGGGACAACCACGACAACATCGAGGGGAACCACCGCCGCCTGGCGACCGAGCTCGA
>JALORD010000637.1 GCA_025459145.1 Pirellulaceae bacterium
GTCTTTCGCCAGATTGGCCGCTTCCGCGCTTTGAAAGCGCATCTGCGGGTCGGGGGCGATCAGGCCGCGGCAGAAGCTCTCGCGGTCCTTACGCCAGGGACCATTGGCCGTGCCGGAACCGCGCGGACTTGTTCCGGCCTACCCTTCGGCGACCCGGCTCCGCGGGCGCTCAATTCGCCTCGGCCCAGCAACTTGCGTCGCACGCCGGCGCATCCCGCCGCGGCGTGATGCCCAGCCGCTTCCGCATCCAGATTTCCTCTCGATCCACATCGACGTCCGCCGGTGCCTCGATCGACAACCGCACGCGTCCGCCCTGAATCGTCTCGACCGTCACGCGAATGCGATCGTCGATCACGATCGTCTCGCCGCATTTCCTTGACAAAACTAACATGAGACCCCTCCCTGACGCGGCTTCGCCGCTCTTTGCGTCGTAGGACGGATTGCCCATCCGTCCTACAAAACCACCCCGTTTCAATCCGTTTTCCGAATCCCCTCCAGAAACACCGGGACGAGCACTCCGACAATCTCCTCCGGAGAGCGCGGTTGGCTGCCAGCCAACTCGCACTCGGCCAGTTGCCGAATCGCCCCCAAAATCATCTCAGCCACGCCTTTGGCATCCAGCGGCCTGAACTCGCCACCCGCGATGCCTTCTTCGAGGATCACGGTCAAGACCGCAATCACTTGCGCCCGCAGGGCGTCTTGCTCGGCCTTTAACAGCCCGCGCACCGAAGCGTCGTTCAGCAAGAAATCGAACAGCTCCCGTTCCTGATTCACGTGCTCGAAGTACATCCGGGCCATCGCTTCCAGCTTGCCGCGAGCGGTCTGGCGACTGGCCGCGATCTCGTCCATTTGCACGTTGATGGGCTCGTAAGCCTTCTGGTGAACGAACTGCAGCAACCCCCGTTTGCTGCGGAAGTAGTTGTAGACACTGCCCTTGGCCACGCGGGCGGCAATGGCCAGCCGCTCGATGGTCAAACCGGCAATGCCGCGCTCGGCAATGACGGCCACGGCCGCCTCGAACAAGCCGTCTCGCATGGCCGCGTCCACGGCCGCTTTGCGTCGCTCTGTCAACCTGGGCACGGGCCTCTCACTTTCCGCACATCCGCTCGCCGTCCGAAAATCAAACTCCCACGGCGAACGAAATTGAATTAGTCGCACATTTTGATGACCGTGCGGTCATTTTGCTGAATTATAATTTTCTGGTCAAGATCGATTGGACGGGTTGATGGCTTTTCGGCCCCTGCCTGCGGCTGAACGCAACTCGGTAATGGCGTCCCGACCTTGAGTTTCCTTTCTTCCTTGCTTAGACTACGCCCCGTGTTCCAAGAACTTGCTTTTCAGAAGTGCATTTCTCCCGCCTGCGGCGCGACTTACGGCGTCGACGAAGTCCGCGTTGCGTGCGGCCGTTGTGGCGATTTGCTGGACGTCGAGTACGATTGGGACCGCTTGCAGCCGCCAGACAGTCTGCGGTATTTCGAGCAGTGGTGGGGCCAGCGGCGCGTCCCGACGCGATTTAGCGGCGTGTGGCGATTCCACGAGTTGCTGCCGTATGCTAGCACCGAATCGCTGGTCACCGTGGGCGAAGGTCAGACGCTGCTGCAGCAGTCGGACGGCGTCGGAGCTTACATCGGGTTGAAGTCCGGCCGGTTGCACCTGGAGTACGAGGGCATGAACCCCTCGGGCAGCTTCAAGGACAACGGCATGTCGGCGGCCTTTACGCACGCTCGGCTGACGGGCGCCTCCCGCGCCGCGTGCGCTTCGACCGGCAACACCAGCGCCTCGCTGGCCATGTATTCTGCCGTCACCCGACTGATGAAAGCCGTGATCTTCATTGGTTCGGGCAAGATTTCCTACGGCAAGCTGTCGCAGGCTCTGGAATATGGCGCGTTGACGGTCCAGATCGAGGGCGATTTCGACGACGCCATGGCCCGCGTCCAGGAGGTCTCGCGGGACTTGGGCATCTATCTGGTCAACAGCGTGAACCCGTTCCGGCTGGAAGGCCAGAAGACGATCATGTTCCGGGTGCTGGAGGCGCTCAACTGGGAGCCGCCCGACTGGATCGTCGTGCCGGGCGGCAATCTGGGCAACTCCAGCGCGTTTGGCAAGGCGTTCGCCGAGTTGTTCAAGCTGGGTCTGATTTCACGGGTGCCGCGTCTGGCCGTCATCAATGCATCGGGGGCGGACACGCTGTACGAACTGGTCACCCGCCGCGGCTTGCGGTGGAACCGCGGCCGAATCGACAAGCAACTGATCGCGGACTACTACCGAGAGCTGGACGAACGGCACAAGAAGGCGTCCACCATCGCCAGCGCGATCGAGATCAATCGGCCGGTGAATCTGCGCAAGTGCGTTCGCGCCCTGGAAGTCTGCGACGGCGTCGTGCGCCAAGTCACCGATCAGGACATTCTGGACGCCAAGGCCCAGGTCGGCGCAGGCGGCTTCGGCTGCGAGCCGGCCAGCGCGGCCAGCGTCGCCGGCGCGAAACAGCTGGTCCGCGAAGGCGTGATCGGGCCGGACGAGCGAGTGGTTTGCGTGTTGACCGGCCACCAGTTGAAGGATCCGACCGCCACCGTCGCTTATCACACGACGGACGAAGAGCATTTCAAGAAGGTGCTGGGCAGCCGCGGCGTCGAGCGGGCGGCGTTCGCCAATCACGCCGTCGCGGTCCCCAACGATTTGAACCAGATTATCCAAGCCATCGAGCAGCACGGTTGACGATGACCAA
>JALORD010000179.1 GCA_025459145.1 Pirellulaceae bacterium
AGGCTCCACCCAAATGGGAAATCCCAGTTTGACACCACTCTCACCCGGAAACCCAATGTCACCACGGCCGCATCTCGAATGTCCGAATTGTGGGTCCGACCGGGTGTTGCCGCTCGTATATGGCTTGCCCTCGTCAGAGTTGCTGGATATGGCAATGCAGGGACTTGTCATGCTCGGTGGCTGCTCACTTGGCCTCAGTGACTGGTCCTGTAACTCCTGCCACCACGAGTGGGGCAGCAGCTTCAACGAAGCGGACAGGGAACTACGCAAGGCGATGTTTGCCTACATCGAATCCGTCTTCGTGCCAACACCGCCAGAAATAAAAGCTGCTGCCCTGCGTGAGCGTTGTTTCCAAGACTTCGTAGATACCGTTGTTCCGCAAGCCATCATGGACGGCGCATCTGCGATTCAATTGAGCGAGTTCTCCATGGCCTTCGTCATCGAGGGCAAGCGAGTTCTGGTCGCTGGCTTTCCGCTTGTCTCGGAAGTGATCAAAGCATTCCAAAACGAAATGCCAACGGACTCGACCGACGCCAAGTCGATCAATGTCTACTCCCGGGAGCGTCGTGTGGAATTGGTTGTCGCACGAATGGGCGGCGGTCAAGATCTGGAGATCTCGTTGCTGGGCCACGATTTGGCCCCGGAGTATCTCGCAGAGATTTCTCCTCGGCAGCGAGTGCCGGTTTGCCCTTATTGCGGTAATAAATTGCCAACCAAGAATGCCAAGCAGTGCTTCGATTGCGGTATGGATTGGCACGATTCCAGCAATCCGATTCGTCGTTGAGGACTGCCGGAAACATTGTGAGGACGGCAACCGGGTGGTCCACTTTGGTCACGCCGGTCCGAATTTGTCGCCCGTCCGCAACCGATAGCCGCGTAAGAACTGTTCGATCGACATCCGCTTTTTGCCGGCGGGCTGCAGGGCCAGGATCGACAGCCCGCCGTCCCCCGTCGCGACGATCAGTTGCTTGCCGTCGCACAGGACAATCTGTCCCGGCTCGTGGTCGACCGGATCGGCAGGCAAGTGACCGGCCAGCGCCAGCGCGTCTTCGCCTTCGAGGCCGGCACCGCGGATCGCCGCTCGCAGGCCGCGGGCCGTCGCGCTCACCTCGTCGATTACCAGCCGCAGCGGTTCTTCGCCCGGACGATGCCAGTAGGTGTACGTCCCCGGCCACGGCTTGAGGGCCCGCACCTGGTTGCGGATCTGCTCGGCGCTGCGGGTCCAGTCGACCGCGCCGTGCTCCTTGCGGAGCCGGAGGGCGCTCGTGGCGTGCGCGGCATCCTGCAGTGTGCCGATCGGCGAAGTGCGATCCCATTGGGCCAGCAGCGCGATCGCCTCGTGGACCGGCTCGATACCCAGTTCCGCCAGGCGGGCTTCGAGCTCGGGCTGCGTTTCGTCCGAACCGATGAGTGTCCGGCGAGTGGCCAGGATCGGTCCCGCGTCGAGCCGCGGCGTCATGTGGATCACGGTCACGCCTGTTTCGTCGTCCCCCTTGAGCAGCGCCCAGTGAATCGGAGCAGCTCCCCGATACCGCGGCAAGAGCGACGCATGCAGGTTGATGCCCCCGAGTGGCGCCAGGCCCAGGACATCGGCCGAAAGAATCTGGCCATAGTCGCAGACGACGAGTAGCTCAGGCGCCAAATCGCGCACGAGCTGTTCGCCTTCGGCGCTATTGATGCTGTCGGGGGCATGAATCGCGAGGCCCCGCCGCTCGGCCTCGGCGCGCATCGGGTTCGGCGGAGCCTTATCGCGATCGCGGGCCGGCGGCGTGGGACGCGTCACCAGAGCCAGCACCTCGTGCTCCGACGCCAGCAGCGACTTAAACATCGGCACCGCAAAGGGACCGGTGCCGAGGATGAGTAAACGCATGGATGTCTGGAGAAGAGGCCTCGGCTACAGGGGCGGCAAGCGTCAGGCGTAACGGCTTTCCCACTGGGCCCATCGCTCGGCGAGCTGGTCGTCGGTGGGAATCTCGCCGGTCGTGCGTCGGCTGGCGTACTCGGTTTCGAACATGTCGAGGTCGTCCGCGATATCCGCGCGGGCGGTGGGGCTCATCCGATCGGGAAACAGGACGCCGTCCAGGTGATCGAGCTCGTGCTGGCAGCAGCGGGCCATGAGCCCCGACAGATCGGCCTCGAATTCAGTGCCCGACAGCGAATAGGCGTTCAGTCGCACCTGCTTCGGCCGGACGACTTGTCCGTAGACCCCCGGCAGGCTCAGGCACCCTTCCTCCGCCTCTTCCGAGCCGCCGCGGGGAAGCGAAATGATCGGGTTGATGAAGACGAGTTCCTCGCCTGCCCCGGGTTTGGCCTCGAGATTGACGATGAACAGCCGCAAGGGGAGATCGACCTGGTTCGCGGCCAGGCCGATTCCTTTCGCTTCGTACATTTTGTCGAACATCTCGCGGATGACGCGGCGCAGATCGGCGTCGACCCGCTTGAGCGGTTTGCTGGGGCGGCGCAGTCCGGGATGAGGAAAGGTGACGATATCCAAGGGTGATCCCGTAAACGGAAAGCGGCCGCAAGGGCCATGGTGCGAAGAAGTCGATGACCAATCGCCTGAATTATAGGGTCGACAGCGAATTGGTCGTAGGGCGGCAGCAGGCAGCGCGCGAGCCTCGCAGAGACTCGCGGGCCGTTTGTTGGGCCTGCACCGCGGGTTTATACTACAATTGTTAGCCCCTCCCGGTTTCTCCCACCTACGCCCCGAGGTTTCTCGATGTTCGCCGCTTCCTTTCGTCCGGCGCTCTTTCGCCTGGGTATTTCCGTCAGTTTCGCGGCTGGAAGCCTGTTGCTGGCAGCAGTCTGCGTCGAGAGCACCAGGGCTCAGGAACACAAGGTCGAAAAGCTCGACAGCGCGGCGCCGGCCGACGAACTTTCGCCCGAGATCGCCCCCCTGCTCGCGCCCACCGGATTCAAGCTGGTCCGGGGCGAATCGCGCACGATCTGCGAAATCTGGCTCTGCAAGGAGTGGCCTGTCGACAACAAGGTTGAAGCCGCGGGAGCAGTGATCTACCCGCTCAATCCGGGGCAGCTCGTCGGCGTGATTCGCTATCCCCGGCGGGCCGCCGATTTCCGCGACCAGACGATTCCGTCGGGAGTTTACACGCTCCGCTACGGGCATCAGCCGGTGGATGGGGCCCACGTGGGGACCTCGCCAACGCGAGATTTTCTCGTCGTCTCTCCGGCCGAGAAAGATCGTGATCCGGCTCTGCTCGACTACAAGGCTCTGGTGGCGGTCGGCAAGGAAACGAGCGGCTCAGCCCATCCGGCGATCCTCTCGCTCCAGCGGCCTGCGGCCGAAGGGGACCTGACCGTCCGCGAGGATGCCGACCACGAGTGGACGGTCGTCCGGTTCACGGGCCAGTTCAAGCAGGGAGAAACGACGAAGCCGCTGGCCGTTGAAGCGGTGCTGGTCGGCGTCGCGGCGGAATAGACGATGCCATTTACACGACGACAATTCGCAGGAGCTGTATTGGCCGGACTCACGGCGAAGGGTTGGATTACGCTTTGTGGTGGCAATGCGGCCGCCGAAGAAACGCCTCGGTTTAAGCTCGAAAAGCTCCGCGGACGCGTGGTGTTTCAGAACGCGGTGCTCACCGACGAATACGGCATCACGACGGTGCCCGAAGCGACTGAGCGAGTGCTGGCGCTCCAGACGCCGGACCGCGAACTCTTGCCGATTGTCGAGGATGTCCGCGGCCGGGCGTTTCGTGTTGACGAACGGCTGCGGAAGCTCGACCTGGAACTCGTCGTCCGCCGCTACCAGGGACTGCCGGGGATCCAAGTCCTGCGGGTCTTCGAAGTCGCCCCCGAAGGGCTTTTGGAGCTCGACTACTGGTGCGACGTCTGTTCGATCTCGATGGTCGAACAAAAGCCGTGCGAATGTTGCCAGGCCGAGACGGTCCTGCGGCGGACGAAGGCGCAGTCGACGGCTCCCTAACCGGGCGGCTCCGGGCAGGTTGCTGCATCGGAACGGAAACGTCGTGTTTCTGACCGCTTACTCCGGCAGCGTGTACCGAGCCTCGATGAGGCTCCGGATGAGATTGCGGGTCTCGGCTGGCTGAAGGTCGGGCCGCCGCTCGATTCGTTCGGCCTGATCCGCCAGGTAGCTATCCTTCACCGCCGATCGGAACCAGCGCGAGTAGTCGCCACGGCGCAGATGGAATAGCCACGTCTCCTCATCGATCCCGTCGGCCATCTGCGAGAAGATCGCCAGATTGTGGGCCTTCAGGTTATGGCGATTGCCCGGCCCGCGAAAGAAAAAACTGCGGTAGTTCATGTTCCCTTCGGCATACTTGCGGTGATGCCGGATTCGCTCGGCGCGGCCGCGGATGATCTGAGCGGAGAAGGGCGGGGTATCCTTCCCAGGAAACCAGATGACGACTTGATCCTTCTGGTGGGCCAGTCCGCTCGGCCAAGTCAGCGGCTGTTCGGTCGCAGCGGCGAATTCCTGCAGCGTCCGCTCGGGAGAACGCCCTACGGCGATGACGGTATCGACCTGTTTGAGCATGAGCGGCGCGAGATGGCCTGGGTGCACAGTGACGAGCACGGTTTCCCCCAGGTTCTGAGGCAAGGCCCGCGCTGCGTGCGACCACTCCACCGGCAACATGTGGTGGGCCTCGTCGAGGATGATCCAGTGAGGCCGACCTGTGCGGGTTCGCATCGCGTGCAGGCTCGGGAACAACTGGCCAAAGAATTGAGGCCGATCCGTCAGCGGAATGCCGAGGAGGTTGACATTCAACGTGATCTTGGGATCTTCGAGTATCGCCAGCACGTCGTTGACCGTCACAGCATGGTGCTGATTGCCGATGGTGATCACGTCCTGCAGCGTTCCATAATCCCCTTCCGGATCGATGACGCAAACCTGATAGGCCATTTGGATCAGTCGTTCGACGATTCCCGCGGTGACCGTCGACTTTCCGGATCCCGAAGGGCCGGCGATCAGGACGTTGCGTCCGTAGGGAGGCAAGGTGACTTCCGTCCCATCCGCCAGCCGGCCAATCGGCACCAGGTTCTGGCGCATCCGATCCTGCAGTCGGCTCAGGTCGGTAGCGATCAACTCGTCGATCAGTTCGGCCAGCCCTGCGCCATTTGCGGCCGAGCTCACCACGTCGGCCAACTTGCGAATCGAAGGAACCGCGTTGGCCACCGTCGCCGCGCATTCGCTTCGCTCGAGAAACGAGTGGTCGTTCTCCGAATCGCCCACACCGACGACCTCGTGCCGCGACAGGCCGAGCTTCCGCAGCGCGTACTCCATCCCGAAAGCCTTGTTGATTCCGGCAGGTACGACCATGACCGCCGCGCGATTGAAGATCACATGCAGTTCCAGACCGAGTTCCTGGATCGCCTGAAGCACAGACGTATGATGCGGGAGCCACGTCGAGACGATGACCTGGCCGATCTCCAGCGGATCGACGTTGAGCTCGCGGAGCCGGTTGACGAACTCGGCAGGAAGGGGCCTAGCGAGCAGCGTCACTTCCCGCGTCCGCGGGTCGTAGATCACGGCGCCGTTTTCGGCGACGACGCAATCGAACTGCGTAATGTTCGGAAATACCTGTTGAAGGTCGGCGAGTCGTCGGCCGGTGATCAGAATCGCCCGCCGACCCGATTGACGCAGTCGCTCAATCGCCGCCACCGCCGTGCCGGAAGCCCGGCCGCGGGTGGCAATTACACCGTCATAATCCGTCACCAGAGCAAGGTAGCGCACGAAACCTCTCCTTGGGACGTGAGTATAGACGCTCGTGCGATCCTGGGGCGCGGCTGTGGTGGCGCACAATCGCTCCACCTGCCGCCAGATCGCGTCGCAAGCTCGGTTCGTCCGTAGGGAGAGTTTAGGGCGCGAAGATCGGCAAATAATTATTCGGCATCTGCAGGATGATGCAGGCCATCGCCGTGCCGAATTCGGGGCAGACTTCGCTGTCGGCCCAACTGCCGTCGCCGCTTTGGCGGCCGAGCAGCACTTCGCGAATGGCCGGGTACCACTTCTGCCAATATTCGCCGCCCGCGTGCCACATCGCTTGCACGGCGTAGTACTGGCCGTAGAAGAAGTAGCCGCTATGGCCCCCCGAGCTCTTGCCCGGGAGGTGGTTCATAAGCCACTTGAGCCCCTTGTCGATCTGCTCGCCGTCGTAGATTCCGGCGCTGTAGAGCGAGACGATGCCGGCCGCGGTCAGCGGAAATGTACTGCCGCCGCCGGAGCTGATTTGATAGCGGAAGCCGCCGTCGCTGTTCTGGCTCTTCTTCACATAGTCGATGCACTTGTTGCGGACTTCGTCGGGGACGTGGATTCCCGCGTCGCGAGCCGCCCGCAACCCCATGATATTGCAAATCGTGATCGACAGATCGGCGTCGCTTTTTTGCGGCTGATAGCGCCAGCCCCCGGCGTCGTTCTGGCACTGGCAGGTCAGCTTCACCGCGCTGCGCAGCTTTTCGCCGACGGTCGAATCGAGTCCCTCGCGATCCGACATGCCGTACACTTCGGAGAGGAACAGCGTGGCAAAGCCGTGGCCGTACATGTTGTCCTGGCCGAATCCGGGCGCGCTGATATAGCCGCTCTCCTGAACGCAGTTGGTGATGTGCTTCACCGCCCGGTCGATATTCTTGCCGAATGGGCCCTGCCCCGGAGGACTGCCGCTGCACATGAAGGCGAGCCCCGCCAGGCTGCAAACCGCCACGCCCCCTTGATAGCCGCCGTGGCCGAAGGCCCCCTCGTTGCGTCCTGAAAGAATCTGTCGTTTGCTCAGCCAGGTGAGTCCGCGGTCGATTGCCTCTTGGGTTTTGGGGGTAATGACATCGGCGTTCCGGCCTGCATCGAAATCGGCCCCTTGCCCGCGGAGCACCTGCGGCGCGGCCAGATGTGCCGACAACGCCCCCCCCAGGATGCCGACTCCGGCAGCTAATGCGCGGCGGCGAGATAGCATTGGCATCACAGGGGCCTCTTGGTCGGCGAATTACAGTAAGTACCGCCATTTTGCCGCCTCATGCGGCAAATTTCCACTACAAGTTACGAATCGGTGGCCATCGCCCATCCGCGCGTGGAGGTTAGGAGCCTGCCGGAGGAATCGGGCCTAGCAGCAGGCGGACAAGCAGATACTGCCCCGCCACCAGGGCAAAGTAGACGACCGTGCACGCCAGGAGCCGCCAGGGGGCCGGGCTCGGATAGTCAGGCTGCACAATCCGTGCATGATTGAGCGACGTTCCCTCGCGGCGATTGTGGATCTCCCCTTTGACATAGGGGAATGCATCGAAAAACGCCTCGTAACTGCCAAAGACTATCCGTCCCAACCAACAATAGAGCGGAAAATTGACCAGAACGAGGGCGAACAGCCGCCAATCGAGCGACAGCAGCAAGTGATTGCCGCGGGCGGCGACGAGTTGGGTAATAAGGAAGTGCATGACGAATCGAGAGAGCGGCCTGGACGGGCTGCCCTCGATTCTAACGCCGTGGAGTCACGCAGCGACCCAGCGCCGTGGAGGTTAAGAGCGCGCGCCATGCATCGCCAATTCGCGGCCGGGCGATGATTCATCGGGTCTCGAGGTTCCCTCGATCAGGCAATGACGTACAGGGCGAGGTTCGTTTCCTCCAAAACTCGCTGCGCTGGATCGCCGAAGAGCCGGCGAACCAGTGGGCTCTTACGCGTGACGCCGAGCACGACCAAGTCTGCTCCCCATTTGTGCGCGTAGGGGATGATCACGCGCCGGGGCGAGCCGCAGATCCAACCCGACTCGAGTGATACTTGCCGACCGCGGCAGTAGTCGACCATTTCCCGCAACGTATTGCGGGCCCGCTGCTCGGTGGAACCGATTGCCAATAGCCGCAGCTCTGACTCGGGGAAAAGATTCTGCCTCAGGAACTCCCGGATCGCGCGGGCAGAAGCATTCGTCCCGTCGCTCACCAATAGCGCGCGTCGCAGAGGCTGGTCCGAGCCGCGAAGAACCAGGAGGGGCTGTACGCCCTGAAACAAGAGATCGATTAATTCACCCGCCGCGAGACCCGAATCTTCGGACGGCAAATCCTTAGGACGCAGCAGCGAGGTGACCACCAGATCGTGGAATTGTGCTTCGGGGGGAAGAACCTCGAGCGGATTTCCGCGGACGCGGCGGATGTCGAAATCGATGCCGGCTGATATGCAGGCCTGAGAGAGCTGCGAGCGGACGCTATTTTGCTGAGTTTCGACCTGGTGCAGCCGGCTGTATTCGCTGGTGGTATAGATCGCGGTCTCGCTCGTGGCAGCCAGCGAAGCCAGGCGCCGCGTATCGACAAGGGTAAGACCGCGAACCCTCGCCGCCGAGCGTCGGGCCAAATCGACGCCAAGTTCGATGATCGGTTCTCCGTTTTGCACACTGCTGAAATGCAGGAGGACGCTGCTCAGCATGAGGGTGAAAACTCCCGTGTCAGCCAGCCCGCGGGGCTGCAAAGACGTCCGAACTCAGAAGCCGGGTGGTCCGTAACCAATCTTCCTTACTCACTTCCTAACGAATTTGTCATCCAGGCCTGGACCTTGACCCAAGTGGACATACACTGTATGCGGCTCGCCAGCTATTGACTATTTGAAATTGCGAACCCCAGTCATTACAAAAATGAATGCCAAAGTGGTTTCCATGGCTGAAATTGCGTACCGCAGCGAATCGCTTCCCTATTTGATTCGACATTGAGAAAATCAATGCAGCGACGCGAAACTATGGTTTCCATAGCGCAACACGTTGGTGCATTGTCCGACGCTCCCCCAATGGTGCCGTTTTTTTACACATAGGGAGCATTCGAATGATGGAGAAACTGCAGGATCTCAATTTTCTGCACCTCTTCTATTTCTGGATGGTCGTTCGGCACCGCGGAATCACCGCCGCCTGCGAACTTCTGCACCTGACGCAGCCCACGATCAGCACCCAGATTCGTAAGCTCGAGAAATCGCTGGGCCAGGAACTGTTCGATCGCTCGGGACGAGAACTCGAGCTAACGGATGTCGGCAAAACGGTTTACGAGTACGCCGACGAAATGTTTGCCGTCGGCCGCGAAATGCTCGGCGCCCTGCGGGGCATGCCCTCGTCGCGAGCGATGCGGCTGATGGTCGGCATGCCGATGGTAATGCCCAAGCTGTTCACCTATCGCCTGCTGGAGCCAGTGCTGTATCTGCCTCAGCCGGTGCAGATCGTGATTCACGAAGCGCCGCTGGACAGTTTGGTGGCGGACCTGATGCGCCACCACTACGACGTGATCCTGTCCGACCGGCCGATCGCCCCTCACGAGCGGGCCCGCAGCTTCAATCACCCCCTGGGCGACACGGGCATCGCGATCTGCGGTCGAACGGAACTGG
>JALORD010000638.1 GCA_025459145.1 Pirellulaceae bacterium
GGGAAATGGCGCCGGAGGGTTCGCAGCTGCGACTAGCGTGCCGCATAACGGCGCTCGCTCGGTAGCCGTTGGAGACTTCAATGCCGATGGCAAGCTGGACCTGGCCGTGAGTGGGAGAACCTCTGACTACATTCCGCCTTGGTGGGGATATGGACCTTACGGCTCTTATGGCGGCGGAGGATATTTCATGGACTTCGCGCGGGTCGATGTCCTCCTCGGTTCCGGCAATGGTGGTTTCGGTAGCGCAAACACGTATTCCACCGGTCTTACCTATCGATACCCTTGGGAAGCAGAACGCGTCCAACCGATTGCCGTGGCCGATTTCAATGGAGACGCCAAGGCCGATGTGGTCGCCGGCGGCAGCTACAATCTCTTCAACATCTTGCTCGGAAACGGCAATGGGACTTTACAAGCGCCGCGACAGTTAGGAATCAGCGGTCCGACGATCGCCATCGCAGATTTCAACGTCGATGGCAAACTCGATCTGGCGGGGAGCGGCTATAGCAATCTGGTCCAAGTAGCGCTCGGCAATGGCCAGGGCGAATTCGGCAACCCGACCAACGTCGAAGCGGGCATGGGCGCGCTATCCGTCAATGCAGCCGACGTCAATATCGACGGAAGGCCTGATCTGGTCGTATTCAACGGTCAATCGGTGAACGTCCTGCTGGGCAAGAGTGGCGGGGGACTGCAGTTCGCTCCTCCCATTCTTGCGGGCACCGGGGTGAGCTGGCTTTCGACCCTGGCGCGCGACTTCAACGGAGACGGTCGTCCGGATTTCGCGACGGCCAACGGCAGCTCGAACACCGTTTCGATCCTGCTCAACGACGGAACGTGGCTGGATGCCTCGGCACCCTCGCTGCAGATCAGCGATGCGACGGTCACGGAGGGGAACACCGGCACGGTCAATGCCACGTTCACCGTTACGCTGACGGCTCCCTCGAGCCAAGATGTCACTTTCGACTATGCCACGGCCGATCACTTTGGCCTGAACGATCCCGCCACGGCTGGCCTCGACTACGTGGCGCAATCCGGCCAGATCACGATACCCGCCGGACAAACGAACGCCGTCATCCAGGTGCCGGTGATTGGCGATCGGCTGGGAGAGCGGGTCGAGCATTTTTCCGTGAATCTGTCCAATCCGAGCAACGCCTTTATTATCGACGGACAGGGGATTGCCACGATTCTCGACGACGAGCCGGTCATCGACTTCTGGGGCGGCTACGAGATTGTCGAAGGGAACACCGGCACCAAGGCCGTGGAATTCGTCGTCCGGCTGTCGGCCGCTGCGGATGCTGAAGTGCGCGTCAATTATTCGACATTTGAAGGGGACACGCAGTGGTCGGGCGGCTGGTACTACGGCTACTACCCGCCGCTGCCGCCCGCCACCGCAGGGAGCGATTTCGAGCCGGCGGCGGGAACGCTGGTCTTCGCACCTGGGGAAATCGAGAAAACGATCCGTGTCCTGGTCATCGGCGACCGCGAGGCCGAGCCGACCGAGGCGTTTTCCGTCGACCTGAGTGACGCGGCCGGGGCTCTGCTCGCGTCCAACCACGGCGTGGGTATGATCGTCGACGACGAGCCGCGAGCCTTGGTCCAAAATACGACCGTCATCGAAGGAACCGGCGGAACGACCATGGCCGAGCTTGTCGTCACGCTGACGGAAGCGTCCGATGCACCGATCTCGATTGGCTATGAGACGCGCGACTGGGGTTCGGCGACGTCGGACGTCGACTTTGTGGCCGCGACCGGCACGGTGACGTTCGCGCCTGGGGAAACGGCAAAGTCGATCTTCGTGTCGGTCATCGCAGATTCTCTCGCCGAGTACGGCGAGTACTTTGTGGTGCAATTGACGGGGGGCACGGGAGTGCATGCGGTTACCCAGGGGTATATGGAAATCGTCGACGACGACGCCCACATCAGTATCAACGACATCGCACTGCCCGAGGGGAACTCCGGCACCACCAACTTCACGTTCACCGTCACCATGTCCACGCCAGTCGACGACGAAGTCGTGGTCAACTACGAGGCGGCGGGGTTCTGGGAGGCGGAGGCGGGCAGCGACTTTGCCGCCAAGAGCGGCACCCTGGTCTTTGCCCCGGGCGAAACCAGCAAGACGATCACCATCGCGGTCTATGGCGACACTCGCCGCGAAGAGGACGAAGACTTCTACGTCTGGATCAATGTCGAGTCGGGCAATGCGATTACCGCGGACTGGGAAGGAACGGGGACGATCCTGAACGACGATACGTTGCGCGTGCCCACCATCCTCATTAGCGATGCGGAGGTTGTCGAAGGGAACAGCGGCACCCGGCTGATGACGTTTACAGTCATGCTGACGGAGCCCAGCAACAGGGAAGTGCGGGTGAAATATAGCACTCAGAATGGAACGGCCCGCACGAGCGACAACGACTACGTCAGCACATCCGGCACGCTCAAGTTTGCTCCTGGCCAAACCACCAAGACGATCACCGTCAAGGTGAAGGGGGACAAGAAGGTCGAGTCGGATGAGTACCTCTATGTGCGGCTCTCGGGCGCTAAAAACGGAGAGATCGGCATCGACGAGGGGATTGGCGGGATTCTGAACGACGATGGCTATAGCCGCCACAGTTCGACGTCGACGGCGAGCTATGCCGCCGCCGTCGATCTTGCCCTGCACGAACTGTTGCTCGGCCGCGGAAAGTCGCGGCGGAAGTAGCCTCACGCACCGAGATAGGAAGCGAA
>JALORD010000639.1 GCA_025459145.1 Pirellulaceae bacterium
GGCGGTCAACAACGGGGAAGTCGACGGCATCGTGTTCGACTGTGCGGCTGGTAAAGAAGTGGGAAAGATTCCGCCGGGACTCAAGGACAGCGATCTCAAATTCGCCCTAAGTCCCAGCGGCCGGTACTTCGCCCGAACGAGTAAGGTGAAGTACCACAACTTTATCGAGGTGGTCGATACGGCGACCGGCGAAGTCAAACACTCGCTCGAGTTTGCCGAGGGGGACTTTCAACGCGTCACCGCGCTGCAGTTCACCAAGCACGACCATCTGCTGGCCGCGGTTCAGCAAAAACCCTCCGGCGGCAAGGTGATCCTGTGGCGGATGGACACCGGCAAAGTGCTCAAGGAGATGGACACCAAGCGGCTCGACGAGGACAAGTTCGCGGCGAGCGACACGGGGCAGTATCTGGCCGCAGTCACCGACAGCCGGCTGCAGGTAATCGACTTTACGAAGGGGAAAGCTGTCGCCGAGATGGAGATGCCCGCGAAGAGCACGGGCATTACGAGCCCCTCGATCTTCATCCGTGCGCTGGCCTTCTCACCCGATACCTCGGAACTGGCCGGAATTATCACTGGCCAGAACGCCGAGCATCATCTGGTCGTCTGGAGTGCCGACGGCAAGATCGCCGATCACATGAACCTGGGCCTCACCATCCGCTCGGGTTATCATCTCGATGGACCGCTGCAATGGACGGCCGACGGCCAGGGGTGGCTGCTGCACGGCAACTATTTCGTCGATCGCCAGCTCAAAGCCGTCGCCTGGGTTTACGAGTCGCCGGTGCAGCACAACTATGCGCATAAGCTGCTCGGTAATGAGCACCTGGTCGCGACGCAGGGTGATTTCACCACGCGGCAGCTCGTCTCGATCGAGATTCCGCGGCAGCGCATCTCGATCGCGGCCGAATCGCTCACGAGCGGCGCGGCGGCCCTGCTCAAGCCGGGCGACACAGTCGAGCTGCGGGTCGACGTCGGCTCGGTCCGCTTCAGCAACCCGGGCGGAGCGATCTCGGAGATCGAGAAGAATGTGGCCCAGCGGCTGAAGGACGGCGGCCTGACGGTCGGCGCCGGCGGCAAGGCGGTTCTGCACGTGAAATACTCCGAGGCCCAGGGGGAAGAGCTGCGGGTCGTCGAAGGGGGCTTCGGCATATTCGGCCGCGACACGGGCCAGCGGGTGCAGGAGACCGTGGCGATCCTCGAGGCCAAGCTCACCAGCGGCGGCAAAACGATCTGGGAAGAAACGGCCAAGCGCGGCAATCCACACCACATCGAAGGCGGAGTCGTCAACGACGCAGCCGTCCGTGACGCCACGTTCCGGATGATCGGTTTCATGCTCCGGACGCTACAAATCCCCTACTTCGTCCCGGCAGACGAAAACGCCACAAGCCTGCCGATTAGGGTAAGCTTGGAGAGGTAAGAGACGGAGCGGGGTGGAGCAGTGTAATAGCTCCCGGACCAAGTTTCGTCCCGGGTGTTACACATCCAGATTCCGCACGTCGAGCGCGTGTTTCTCGATGAACTCGCGGCGGGGTTCGACTTTGTCCCCCATGAGGACGCGGAACATGTCGTCGGCGGCGCCTGCGTCGTTCATCTGGACTTTGACGAGCGTCCGGTTGGCCGGGTCGAGCGTCGTTTCGCGGAGCTCTTCAGCGTTCATTTCGCCGAGACCTTTGAACCGCGTGACGTGCAGTCCCTTCTGGCCCATCTCGCGGATCGCGGCGGCCAGGCCGCGGAGATCCTCGAGGGCCACGTTGTACTCGCCGCGGCGAAGGACGAAGCGAGGCTGATCGCTGCCGGTTCGTTCCTGCGGGATGAGCATGTCGAGGTCGAAACCGAAGTGGTTCTTCAGATCGGCCAGGCCCTGGTTGATCGTGCGGACTTCGTGCAGCTCGGTCAGGCGAAGCTCGGTGCTGGCGTCGGCCAGGGGGACCGGTTCGCCGCTCGGATCGGCCGTCGTCGGGACGACGCTATCGCTGATTGCGAGCTTTTTGCCCGTCGCGGCCTCGTGCTGTTCGAGGAACTGATCGAGTTCGGCCCGCGTGGTGAACCAGTGTTCGTCGCGGCCGACGAACACGTGAAACACGGGAAGCTTCCCCTCGGCATTGCGGCGAGTAGCGTGGATCTTCAGGCTAATGCCGCGGCGTTCGAGGGCGAGCAAGGCCTCTTCGAGACCGGCCGCGATGCTGGCGATCCGCTGCATTCGCTCGCCCCGCTCGACGCGGCCATCCCCCAGATCGAGCTCGCTATCGGTCAGACCGCGCGAGAGGAGCTGCGTCCGCATCACGTCGTCGGTCTGCACGTAGTAGGGCTTGCTCTTCCCCTTCGTCACGCGATAGAGCGGTGGCTGAGCGACATAGACATGCCCCTGCGCCACGAGCTGGTACATCTGCCGATAGAAGAAGCAGAGGAGCAGCGTGCGGATGTGCGAGCCGTCGACGTCGGCATCGGTCATGATGATGATCTTGTTGTAGCGGAGCTTGGTGATGTCCTGATCTGCTCCGATACCAGTGCCGATGGCCTGGATCATGGCCTGTACTTCGGCGTTGTCGAGAACCTTGTCCTCGCGCGACTTGTAGGCGTTGATGATCTTGCCCCGCAGCGGCAGGATCGCCTGAAACTGCCGCAGCCGGCCTCCTTCGGCCGATCCGCCGGCCGAATCGCCTTCGACCAGGTACAGCTCGCACTCCTCCATGTTCTTGCTAAGGCAGTCGCGCAGCTTGCCTG
>JALORD010000010.1 GCA_025459145.1 Pirellulaceae bacterium
CGCCAGCCGAGCCCGGCACGTGAGCGTGTTCTTCCCCGATCTGCTCGGCATGACCGAGCGGTACAACGCTCCGGGGACAGTGAGCGACACGAACTGGACGCTGCGGATGCCGGCCGACTATGCCGCAGAGTACGCGGCTCGCTGCCAGCAGGGCGAGGCTCTCGATGTGGTCGCGTGCCTGCAGCGGGCGACTGCGGCCTGCGGGAGCTAGAATCGTTCGCGGCGTTAGCTGTGCATTCGCGGCTGATCCTCGCCGGCGGTGATGATGGCCGCTTCGGCGGCGGCCAGTTCGGCCAGCCGCGATCGCACGTCCGCCTCGGGCAGAAATTCCTTCGCCAGGCGAACATATGTGCTGTGGTGCCGGGCTTCGCTCTCGAACAGGCTGCCGTAGAAATCGGCCAGTTCGCGATCGGCAAGGAAATCGCGCAGCAGGCCAAACCGCTCGCAACTGCGGGCTTCGATCAGCCCCGCCACAAGCAAACGATCGACGGCTCGCCGCGGCTCGTCCTTGCTGACCAGCTCGTGCAGCTTCGGGCCGTACTGACTCGGCGGGAGCTTATAGAACCGAATTCCGCGGCGGTCGAGGATCGCCCGCACCTGGTGAAAGTGATCGAGCTCTTCCTGCACGATCTCGGTCATCGCCCGGGTGAGGTCGGCGTGCTCGACATAGGCAAACAGCAGATTCATCGCCACGCCGGCGGCTTTCTTCTCGCAGTGAGCATGATCGATGAGCAAGAGGTCCAGGCGCGGCGTCACCTGGTCGAGCCAGCGGCCTGGGGTGGGAGCGTGCAGATTCAGCATTTCCGCATGATACGAACCGCTTCGGAGTGGGAACAACCGGCCGTGATGAATTGACGCTTCGCGGCTAGAATCACGAGATTGCTGCGATTGCAGCCGTGAATCCCGATTTGCAGCTAATGATCCTGCTCTCCGTTCAAAACATCGTCAAACACTTTGGTCCCGAGCCGGTGCTCGACGGCGTGACGTTCGACGTGCGTCCGGGCGAGCGGATTTCGCTCGTTGGACCGAACGGAGCGGGCAAAACGACGCTGCTGCGGATCATTGAGGGGACCGAGGCCGCCGACAGCGGGCACATCGAGCGGCACAGCTCGGCCACGTTCGGCTATTTGGAGCAGCATCCCGAGTTTGCGCCGGGAGTCACCGTGTGGGACGAGGCCCGCGCGGCGCTCGCGGGCCTGGCCGATCTGGCTCGGCACGCGGAGGAAATCGGCCACGCGATTGCCGTGGAAACCGACGAGCGAGAGCGAAAGCGGCTCGAACACCGCTTCGAGCAGATCCAGCACCAGCTCTTGCACCACGATGCCTACAATCTCGACCACCGGATCGAACGCATTCTGGAGGGGATCGGCTTTCGCCGCGAGTCGTTCACGCAAGAGGTCGCCCAGCTCTCGGGCGGACAGCAAAATCGGCTGCTTCTGGCCAAGCTGCTGCTGGCCGAGCCCGACCTGATGCTGCTCGATGAGCCGTCGAACCATCTCGATATCGACGCCACCGAGTGGCTCGAAGATTTCTTGATCCAGTCCGAGCAGGCGATTCTGGTCGTCAGCCACGATCGCTACTTTCTCGACCGGGTGACCAACCGTACCCTCGAGCTCTATCGCGGCACGGTCGATTCATACCCTGGCAACTTCACGCAGTACCAGCGGCTGAAAGCCGAGCGGCTCGAGGTGCAGCGGCGGACGTACGAGAAACAGCAGGAAGAAATTGCCAAGATCGAGGAGTTCATCCGCAAGAATCACTATGGCCAGCTCGCCACGCAGGCCGAAGACCGCCGCAAGAAGCTCGAACGGATCGAACGCGTGCCGCCGCCACGCGAGATCGCCGCCCCGCCGATGGGCTTTCCTGCCGCGTCGCGTACCGGCGATATCGTCCTGCGAGTCGAGCATTTAACCAAGTCGTTCCCCGGCAAACCGCTGTTTCGCGATCTGTCGCTCGACATCCTCCGCGGCGAAAAATGGGGCATTCTCGGCCCCAACGGCTGCGGCAAAACGACGCTCCTCAAGTGCCTCGTGGGAGAGCTCGCGCCCGACGAAGGGCGAATCATTCACGGTACGGGCGTGAAGCCGGGCTACTTCGACCAGATGCTCTCCGGCATCGATCCAGCCGATCAGGCGATCGACGCCGTGCGCCCCACCCACAAGGAGTTCGTCGAGCAGCAGCGGCGCGATTTGCTCGCGCGGTTCGGCGTCGTCGGCGACATGGTGCTGCAAAAGGTGGGGAGCTTCAGCGGCGGCGAACGGAACCGCACGGCCCTCGCGCGATTGGCCGCCAGCGACGCGAACTTTCTGATTCTCGACGAACCCACAAACCATCTCGACCTGTGGGCCCGCGCGGCGCTCGAAGCGGCCTTACGCCAGTTCGACGGCTCGGTGCTGTTCGTCAGCCACGATCGTTACTTTCTGAACCAGGTGGCGACGAAGCTGCTCGTCGTCGAGCCCGGCAGATTCCGTGTCATTGATGGCAACTACGACACATTCCAGCACTTCGTCCGCCAGGGGTTGGCCCGCGATGCCCGGGCGGCCATGGCCACGCGCGAGAGCAATGACTCCAGGATGAAGTCGGCGAGCGAATCGCGCGA
This sequence comes from Pirellulaceae bacterium, assembly GCA_025459145.1. Lineage (GTDB taxonomy): Bacteria > Planctomycetota > Planctomycetia > Pirellulales > Pirellulaceae > CAYLLN01. The sequence goes on from JALORD010000010.1 coordinate 2,600, forward strand.
TAGTCGAGCGGCGACGAAATCCAGCCCGGAGCGCCGCAAACGGAAGTTCCCCTATCGCAAGGTTCCCGAGATCGAGGCCGAAATTGCCGAGCGCGAAGGGCGGATCGAAGCCCTGCACGAACTGTTTGCCGACGAACAGGTCCTCCGCGACGGCAGCCGGGTCAAACAGCTCAAGGCCGAGTTGGAAGAGCACGAGCTGGCCCTCCCCCGGCTGTACGAGCACTGGGAAGAGGCGGCAGAGCTGAATTGAGGGGAGTGCTGCGAGCGAAGAAATCGTGAAAATCCGTACACTCACCCTGTTTTTGGCTTGCCACTGAACTTACGAACTTGTAATGTTGAGTAGCTCCTTGTGGAGGTGCTCCCCCCATGTTCGTACGCCGGAAAACCAGCTGCAGTGCTAAGCCGCGCAGCTGTGGCGCGACTTGTCGACGCTGGCAACCCGTAAGCCTTCGGCTGATAGCGCTCGCGGCGGCAGCCGCCTTGGTGGTTCAAACCGGCGTGGCGTCGCCGGGGGCAGGTGTATGGCGGAGTGCGGCCAGTTCGCTGCCGTCCGAGGAAGATCCGGTTCCGACCCGGATGGCTGAGGAAATCAATCACACGGCACCCGCGGAATGCGCAGCCCCGCGGCTGAAGCAATTGCGGCGCGCCTCGGATAAGCACGCAGCGCGAGATCGCCTGTTTACCAAGACCGCGGGTCAGTGCGGCCGGCCGCTGCGGGCCGATTTAGAAGCCAGAAACGGGATCGGCTGTCCGCTCCGCTGTTGAGACTCGGCGCTCTGTGGCGGCCGCCTGCCGACGGCCTGCCCGCGCTACTGTGCCCTGGCACGCGGTGGCCTGGGACTCTCCCAGGCCGATCGTCCCCCGAAGAGGCACAGGCGAAGACAGGCTCGAAGGGCTCGAACCTCGACTTTGTATCTGCGGCGTCTCGCGTCACCATTCATCGACCCAGCGCAACACCAAGCAATCCGGCTTCCCCATGGAAAAGATCATCAACGGCGTCAGCCGATTTCGCCGCGAGCACTACTTGCAGAATCAGGCCCGGTTCGAAGAGCTGGCAGCCAAAAAGCAGAAACCAATCGCCCTGTTTATCACGTGCGCCGATTCTCGCATCGACCCGAATCTGATCACCGGGACCGAACCGGGCGATTTGTTCATCATTCGCAACGCGGGGAACATCGTCCCGCCGCACGGCAGCCCGATCGGCGGCGAATCGGCCACGGTCGAGTACGCCATCGAGGTGCTGGGCATTCGCAACATCATCGTCTGCGGCCATTCGCAGTGCGGAGCGATGGGGGCAATTCTCGATAGCCACAATCTCGACGAGCTGCCGGCGGTCCGCGGTTGGTTCAGCAACGCCGAAGCGACGCGGCGGATCATGCAGCAAAAGTACCCGGACATGTCGGGCAACGACCGGATCGTCGCCGGCACCGAAGAGAATGTGCTCGTGCAGATGAACAATCTCAGCACGCACCCGTGCGTAGCAGCCCGACTGGCATCGGGCGAGCTGCGGGTCTTTGGGTGGTACTACGATATCGGCGCGGGTCGCGTGCTGCAGTTCGACCAGCGGGAGGGCCAGTTCTTCGACCTGAATGGCGAAGTCCACGCCGCGTCCCCGCTGCCGATTCGTAGCACGATGCGAGGGGCGGCTCACCTCGTCTAATTGGTGCCTGGAGGCCCCGTTACGCCGCCAGGCAGCCAGTCCGGACGGGAGATTTCGCCACGGGAGTTGCAGCATGCCATCGCCGTCCAAGACCAGCCGGAATCTGATGCTTCGCTGGTCCGACACCTGGCGACAGGACTTTCTGTCGTCACTGGTCGTTTTTCTCGTGGCGCTGCCGCTGTGCATGGGAATCGCGCTGGCTTGCGGGGCTTCGGTTTCAGCGGGGCTGGTGACCGGAATCGTCGGCGGGATCGTTGTCGGATTTTTGACGGGCGCGCCGATGCAGGTGAGCGGTCCCGCCGCCGGGCTGACGGTCATCTGCGGCGAAGTGATTCGCCAACACGGCATGGCCGCGCTGGGACTCGTGGTGCTTTTGGCCGGCCTGTTTCAGTTGATTGCGGGCCTGCTCAAGTTCGGACAATGGTTTCGGGCCGTCTCGCCGGCGGTGATACACGGTATGCTGTCCGGGATCGGCGTGCTTATTCTGTCGAGTCAGATTCACGTCATGGTGGACGATCGGCCGCGCGAGAACGGCTGGGAGAATCTGAAATCGATCCCCGAGGCGTTGCTCAAGGGATTGCCGATTCCGGCGCTCGAGCCGATCGAACTGCGGCAGGCCCGCACGCAGTTTCTGCAAGAGTTCGGCCAACTGCACGAAGTCCAGAGCGAGATCGAATCGCAAGTCGCCCGCACGGCCACGGTCCACGGGAGCGATGAACTGCACGCCCAAGAGGCGGAACAGCTCGGCGCGTTTATTCCCCGGCAGGAAAGGATTCTCGCCGAGTTTGCCACCACCGCCGAGCGCGTGCGCAATTCGCCTCTCGCCTCCGCCAACGGCAAGCGACAGGAGGCGCTCGAATTGGCGCTTGCCGCCGGCGAGGCAAAGCTGGCCGAAACGCTGGCCGATTTGAAAGCACACGAATTGGATCGCGTGGAACGGTCGCAGGCCGCCGCCAGTCGGAGCGTCGCCAATGTGCTGGGTAGCCTCAAAAGTCACGATTGGGCGGCCAAGATCGGCCTCATTTCGATTGGAATCATCGTGCTCTGGCAGCTTTTCGCCACGAAATCGATGAAGCTGATTCCGGGGCCGCTCCTGGCGATTGTCGTCGCCACCTTCGCGGCGTGGTTGCTCGCCCTGCCGGTGCTGTACGTGGAAGTACCCGAAAATCTGCTCGCCGGGCTCACATTCCCTTCGCTCACGGTTCTCGAGGATGTTTCGCTGGCGACCTTGCTTACCAGCGCGGCGATGATGGCGGTCATTGCCAGTGCGGAGACGCTGCTGTGTGCCTCGGCAGTCGACCAGATGCACAGCGGACCCAGGACCCAGTACGACAAAGAACTGACGGCCCAGGGAATCGGCAACATGCTGTGCGGTCTCTTGGGTGCGCTGCCGATGACGGGAGTGATCGTCCGCAGTGCGGCGAACGTGCAGGCTGGAGCACGTTCGAATCTATCGTCGATTCTGCACGGAATCTGGATTCTGCTGTTTGTCGTGGCTCTCGGCTCCTTGCTGCGATTGATTCCCACTGCCGCCCTGGCCGGGATTCTGGTCTATACAGGCTTCAAGCTGATCGACTGGAAGGGCTTCTTCCACCTCTGGAAGTACAGCCGCACCGAAGCTGCGATCTTCGTCATCACGCTGGCCGTGATCGTCGTTGAAGATTTGTTGATCGGCGTCGTGACGGGAATCGTCCTCTCCGCGATCAAGCTGCTCGTCACGTTCTCGTATCTGCACGTGGAACTGAGCGACCGCGAGAATACAAGCTCCGGCCAGCGCAGCGTGCAACTGGTCATGACCGGCGCTGCCACGTTCCTGCGGCTGCCGCTCCTGGCCGCCAAACTCGAAGAGGTGCCTCGCGGAGCCGAACTGCGGGCCGATCTCGAACAGCTCGACTACATCGACCACGCCTGCCTCGACCTGCTCATGAACTGGGCTCGGCAACACGAATCATCCGGCGGCCGGCTGGTGATCGATTGGGGCCTGTTGCATGGCCGGTTCCGCGGCGGCGGACGCGTTCGGCAGAACGGCAACGGCAACGGCAACGGCAGCGAGCATGACAGCGAGGCTGAAGAGGCCTCCATTCCTTCGTCGCTCGTGTAACGACAAACGCCGGAGCAAACAAGTTGCTCCGGCGTCGTTGCGAATTCGCGAAGGGCGGACCCGTAGTTCAGCCTAGACCCGGACGAAGTTCAGGCCGCCGTCGGTTTGTCCCTGCAGCTTGAGGTTGAACCCGTTGTCGCTGGGCGTAAACACGCCTTCGAGGTTGTGCTTATCGGCCCGCTGCAGCTGGAGTTGTCCGCCTGCCAGCGAAAAGGTTCCCTCGAACTGACTGGTCTTGCCGTCTTTAGTCGTCGTCCAGACGAACGATCCACTGGGGCTAAGATTCAGGTGTATCCGCGCTCCGTTGCTGAGGGCGGCCGAAAAGTCGCCCTGCGGAACTTGCGGAGCAGCCGGGGGAGGCACGACCGCAGTGGACTGCGAGGCGGTCGCTTCACTGGGCCCCACCCCCAGCAAGGCATTGAGAGCCTGTTGTTGGGCCGATTGAGCGGCGGACGACGTCGCCTGAGGAGCAACCGTTTGGGGTGCCTGTGGCTGTGCCACTTGACTTGGGGCCGGCTGGGCCTGAATGGCTTGCGGCTGCGACACAGGCTGCTGCTGCCGAGGAGCCTGGGCAAACGTGGGTTGTGCGGCGGAAGACTGGTTGATTGAGGGCTGTGCGGCGGGAGCTTGGGCGAATTGCTGCGGCTGGGCCTGAGCCGTCTGCGCGGGGGCCAGCGTGTTCAGCGCGCCAACCGCGGCAACCTGGGCCGGGGTTGACGATTGCTGGCCGCTCACTTGTAGCGAAACCTGCCGTCCGGCAACTTGCTGCTGGCCAAACTGCTGCTGAGCCACCTGCTGTTGGCCGAACTGCTGTGGGGCGACGCCCGGCTGCTGGACTCCCTGTGGAGCGACGCCCTGCTGGGCAAACGAAGCTTGCTGCGGGGGCAACTGGCCCGCTTGCTGCGGGAACTGACCAGGCTGCTCAGGAAATTGCTGCTGAGGAAATTGACCCTGCTGTGGAAACTGCTGCTGCGGGAAGGGCTGCTGGTGGATCGGCTGCTGGACCACGCGCGGCTGCGTCGGGCAGGCCGCATAGTTGTATTGGTAGTTGTAAGCCGGGCGATAGGCCACGCGGTAACCACCGCCGCCTCCCTTGCCGCCGCACGCCTGGGCGTCGACGGCCGGGAATACGACCACACCGGCACTAGCCAGAACCAACACGAGCGATTTGAGCGAGCGAGACATGACGGGACTCCTTCAGGTTTCGTTGTGAGCGGTTTGTTGGTGGGTCAGCTTGTCGGCTGCTTACCCATTCCAGCGTGAAAGCCGGGCCGCTGTTACAAGCCGGCCCGGCTTTCGAGAATTCAGATGGTGTTGGTCGGAGGAGTTGGTGCCGCCATACCCCGCGAGAACTACTTGAGCCAGTCGTCGAGCGGGTCGGTATTGCTGGCCGTTTTGGCGTCTTGCGGGACCAGCTCCTTCTTCATGATCGTGGTCAGCTTGGCGACGTACTCCATCGTGCTGCGGAGGGCGTCGGGAGCGGCGGTGGCGTCGAGTTTGGCACAGTAGATGACCAGGAATTCCCCCTGCGGGGTCTGTTCGATGCTCCACGAGCCGAGCTTCGTGCGGCCGTTCTGATCGAGCAGCTTCATCGTCGTTTCGAGCTTGGGAGCGGTTTTCAGCGTCGCGGCCAGGGCCCAAATCTTGCGGGTATCGGCCTTTTCGAAGTACTCGACGTCCTTGGTGATGAAGACCGTCTGCTTCGTCTTGTCGTCCTGCTCGAATTGCACTTCGTAGTGGCCGCTGGCGTGCTGCGTCGATTCGAGTTCCGCCGCAGTCAGGACATCGGTCACCGGCAGGGGAGCGGGCTTCCAGGGGCTGGCCAGGAACTTGCGGACCTCGGTCACATCGACCGAGTAGCTCACCAGGCGGCCGTTCTGCGAAATGGCCTGCGAAATGGCCACCAATTCGCCGGCGGTGTTCACGACCGGGCCGCCGCTATCCCCCGTGTTGATCGGCGACTGCGTTTCGACCACGGTGAAATCGTGGTCGCCGGCGCCCGTGCGGAACTGCTTCTTATAGACCGCCCGGACCGTGCCCGAGGTGTAAACCCACAGGGCCTCGGACGAGCCGGGATTGCCGATCGACTCAATCGCGTCGCCCGGATTGGGGCTCGCCTCGGCCATTTTGATGGCGGCGGCGTTCTCGGGCAGTTTGTCGAGCTGCACCAGGGCCAGATCCCGCTTGCGGTCGACGGCGATCACGCGTCCCCGAATGCCCAGCGTCTTGATATTGTCGGCATAGTGCTTCCGTTCCACGATCGGCCGGTCGTCCTTGAGGGCCGGGAAGAAGATGATCGCGGTTCGCGAGTCTCCCACCACGTGGAAGTTGGTCACCATCAGCTTCTTTTCGGCGTCGATCAGCACACCGGTGCCGCTCGACGTTTTCCCTTGAACCTTCGTCAGCACCCACGTCGTTGAGTTGAGGACGTCCTGGTAAATCTTGGCATCGGCCCAGGCAGGAGCGGCCGTCGACAGGAGGCAAACCGCCGCCAACGCCGCGCCCAACCCCCGCTGGATCATTCGGCTGGAGAATCGTGTGATCATCGTCGCACCCATTTTCTGATTCAAAGTCTCGGAACAAAAACTGGGAGTTACGCGTCCGCGGCACCTCCCGCTCCAGGGTTTTTCAGCGGATTCTTGGCCAGGATGTTACGGCGAAACTCGCCTAAAGCGACATCGCCAACACCCCCCTCTACAAATGGGTCTCCCGATCTGTTTGCTAACGACACACTCCCCAACACGACTGAATCGCTGCACGCCCCTGCACGGGTCGCTGCGCCCAAGCCAACTCGCTTAACGCCCCAACTCCTTGCCCAGCAAGCGCTTGCGAGCTGAACGTCCGTCCGAATGGGCTGCGTCATTAAACAAACCGTTCAGCTCAAGTGGCTCCTGTAGAACGGGTCTCCAGGCCCGTTCGCAAAAACGGCCCACCACAACCAAGCTGCTCAAAGCCTCTGAGCGACGCAAAGTAGGTTGCTCAGGCCTCTGAGCAACCAGCCCCGCGCGAGGACGCCGATCTCGCCCATCAATCTCCCGAACACACTCGCCGCTTCCACTGAATCACTGAACGCCTTCGCGCTGTTCCCTGCGTCGAGCTCAATTGCTTAGCGCCCCAACTCCTTGCTCGGAAACCGTTTCCGAGCTGAACGGCCACCCAAGGGCACTGCGCCATTAAACAAAACGTTCACCTCAAACACTCCCGTAGGTGCCGCCCAACGCAAAGTAGGTTGCTCAGGCCTCTGAGCAACCAGCCCTGCGCGTGGACGCCGACATTTCCAAAGCGGTAAACCGAAAGCCGAAGTGCTTCCCGCTCGGAGCAATCGCCCAAAATCCGCCCCGCCCCGGCTGACGACAGCCGTCAGCAGCCCAGTTGGAACCTCCCCAGACCTAGTCCCCAGCCCTAGCCCCTCGCCAAAAACGACTAACACAAACACGCCCCATATTCGCCACCAGTAGGCCAAAACAAACGACCCTTGTCAACGTTTTGCGGGCGAGAATTCTGCCGCACGAAGACTTACGTCGAGGCCCACCCGCGCAAGGCCTTATTTCATCCACCCTTGCGCCACATGCCAGCGCCGTAAGTCGCGCAAGATTCTCCCCGCCCCGTGACTAGTCTGGTCACGATTCGTAAGACCTGTTCACTACTGAACAAACCGAATTTTGGCTGCGGCGTCCCGTCGCCGCTGTAGCTGTTCACTCGCCGCGGCCAACCCGAAAGCAGCCGAAATGCCGCGTCCGCAGCTTGTCGAGCAGTAGCTCTCCCCGGCTGCCGAACCGTGCGGGGTCGAGAGCCATCGCCTGCCGAACGTGCTGGTGGGCCCGCTCGGTCGCTTGGGCGTCTTCGTAGAACTGTGCCAGCAGGAAGTGCGTATCCGCCGTGGGTGCAAGCACCAGTAGTTCTGCATACGTCTCGGCTGCCGCCTCGTAGTTGCCCGCCTTTCGTTGACAGAAGGCGACGCCGGTGATGGACTGTGTAAGGGCCGCAGCGATTTCTTCTGACGGAGGGGACGAACCGGCAACAGGCTGAGCGGTGCGCATTTCACGCCCGATCAATTGCCGCGCTCGCGCGTAGGCCGCTTCTCCCTCCGCCCATTGGCTGCGCGTCTCGTGGATCGTCCCGCGCAGCAGCTGCACTGCCGGCGAGTCGGAGCCTCGCGGCGCTGCGTCGAGCGCGGCCAGCGCCAAGGTCGTCTGGCCCAGGATCGCCAGATCACGGGCCCGGGCGAGGTACGGCTCGGGATGGTCCTCGGCGACAAGCGGCGCGCTGGCCCGGGCGGCAATTTCCGTCACGGTGCGCTCGAGTTCGGCCACGGTCCGGTCGAGCGGACGACCGTCGAACTGGGCCTGAGGATCGACCTGCCAGGCGGCGACCGCCAGCTCGAGCGCTTCGCCCAGTCGCGACTGGGCCAGGAGATCTTCCAGTCGGCGCAGGTCGTCGCGCGTCCGGGCAGCGACGTACGTCCAGGGAATCGCGACAAGCACCGCCGCAGCGATTGCCACCGGGAGCAGTCCCGGAGGGACCGTTTTCGATTGCTCGAGAGGCGGATCATCGTTCGCTTGCCGGCTGCGCCACCAGCTCCAGGCGGCAACTCCCCGGCTCACGATAAACACTGCCGCGTACATTCCCGCCCAGGCCGCTGCCAGGCGGGCCACGGGCGACATATCGCTGGGCATAGCGCTAGCGGGCCAGACCGCAACCAGTCCGCCAATGACGAGTCCTGCGACGGCCAGAATCGTGCTGATTAATGGAACCGGAAGGTAGGCAAGCCAGACCGCGGTAAGTGCGGCCAGCGGCAGCGCGGCAAGTCCATACACCATCGCCACGTCGCGCCAGACAAAAAGTCCGCCGATGAGATCGCTCCCCAAGATCCCCGCTGCAATGTTGGCGGCGATCATCACGAACCCCACCACGCCAGCCGACGCGATCACGCTGTCAGTGGCGAGGGCGCGCCTCTGTTTGGAAAATTCGTACCTGGTCATTCGGATTTGTTTGGCATTTCGTACTTGAGATTTGGTGCTTCGATCCAAGGACCAAGGTATTTTCCCTTTGAGCTCTCAGGCTGCCGCCCGTTGCCGCCAGATCATGCCGTCGTAGGCGTAGTGGAGGAAAGCGACGATCACGTTCAGCGTGAGCCAGGACTGCAGCGAGTATTGATCGACGAGCCAACCCCCGATGCCGAGGATCAGCACGAACAGCGCCATCGCGAGCGCCCACCGCGGTGCCAGCCAGCCGAGCAGACCCATCCGGCTGCCGACGGCGCCGTGCCGCTTCTGGACGGACCAGCCGACGATCGCCAGATACTCGAGGGCGTGAAACAAGGCCGAAGCGGTGGCCAGCGCGAGCATCAGCGGCGGCATTCGCTGGTGCACTGCCCACAGCAGCGCGGAATAGAGACCCAGCACGCTGGCCAGATACAAGAGCCTTCCGCCGCGGCGGCTGTGCGGCGCAAGCAGGTTGCTGGTGAGGAGCGCGAGCGGAATCAGGAGCGCCCCCCAGTCGGCGGCTTGCAGCAGCTCGTCGACGCGGGGATTGAACCAGGTCCCCACCGCAACCCGCAGGATCACATAGAGGAGAAACAGCCGCAGGGTCCACTTTTCGAGCGTAATCCAGCGCGGCGCGGCGAACCAGCGAGCCGCCGCGGGCCTGCCCGTCTCCCCCAGCCGGCCGTAAATCCGGTAGATGCCATGATGCTGCGCGGCAAAGTGCCAGGCGTTCCAGGCGTAGTCGATCGCCAAGAGGCAGGTGAGCGTGCCGGTCGTCAGCCCGACGCCGAGGCAAAGCGTGGCGACCACTGCGGCCACCGCCAGAAACGCCCACTTCCGCTGCGCGAAACGATCCCGATCGAGAAACACGAGGGCCAGCGTGATCCAGCGATGGGGCGTCGTAATGAAATAAATCTGCCAGAACGAGAGGCCGGCCTGCCCGCCAAACCCTTCGCCCCACTGCACCAGGAGCAAGAGCGGCCAGGCGATGTTGGCGATGAGCAACGCATCGAACCACGGGCTGACCAGCCAGCCCGAATGACGCGGCGGACCGGCGGCGTGGACGCCTCCGGCCGCCGGAATTCCGGCCGCAGGTATAGCTTCGCCACCGCCGGCCGTCGCGGATGCCCGATTCCGCGACGTTCCGGTCGCTGGCGGTGCCGACGACGCGGCTGACAATGGTGCGGCGGCAGTGGACAACGTCAACTCCGGGAGGCGCCGGCCCGGCGATCGCGGCAAGCTATTGCCGCTTCAGGTCGAAGTTCATCGCCTCGTTCGGCTTCTCTTCCACCTTGGCGGTGAGCGGCGAGTTGGCGAAATCGCTATAGATCTGGGGAATCTGGTCGGCGGGGGCGACATTCGGGCCGTCGACAGGAATGGGCGCCGAGCCATCGGGCGACGTTTCGGGCTCTTTGACCGTCACCTGCGTGATCACGACGCGGAAATCGCCGGGAATACTGCCATCGCCCGGTTCGTAGGTCGTGAGTTCGTAGGTCCCGTCTTCCTTGATTTCACCGCCCCCCTGGGCGCCCGCCTGCCCGCCGGTCGGAACGAAGGTGATCGCTCCGCCTCCCTTCATCGGCTGGCCTTCGAACGTAATTTTTCCCTTCACGGGATAGACATCCAGGTTGTTGCTCGATCCGCAACCGCTGAGCCAGACCAGGGCACCGCCAAAAATGAACAACCGAGCCATCGAATGCATACGACAGACCTTCCTCAAGAAGACAACAATTGCAGAAGCTCACACAGGACGAGGCAAGCCGACTTGCCCGCGTAACTTGCCTCGATCGATGATGGCACCGGGCCGCCCGGGGCGGCCTACCGGCGGTGGCTATTCGTTGGGTACGACTTCTGCGCCGCCCCGCGATCCCAATGCTTGCCACGTCACGAGGTTGATATTGTTGGAATACAGCCGGGTACTGCCGTCACCCATGCAGACCATGACACCGCCCGGATGGTAGCCGCGGGCCGCGGCGTGCAACTCGGTGTACGGCGTTCCCACCTGCACACAGGGCATCTGAATCGGAAGCTGTGGAAAATTCCGACAGCCCCAGACGCCGTCCGGCACCGCAGTGTTCGGCCCGTTTCGGGTGCTGAAGATATTGGCTCCCATCACGCCGTAGGCCCAGGTTCCCCGAGTGTCCTGGGTCGAAGGACCAGTAGCGCTGGGGAGCCGGTATTTCAGCTCGCTAAAGGCCAGGGTGTTCGACAGGCCGTCGGTCACATCCTGCATCGTGAGCTTGTGATGATTGCCAAATAGTCCGCCTGTCAGCGGGTTTTTCGTGTAGACCTGTCCGTAGCCGCCGTTGCCATAATTCGCGCAGTAGTTGCCGCGGGCAAGGTGCTCCATGCCGGTGCCATTGGCCAATCGCTCATCCGCAGAAGGGTGCGAGGGGCAGCTCATCGCCTTGAACGGCGAATCGCCAATCGGCGTGGCGGCGTAGGTGCCGTTGCCGAACCAATCGACCACTTCGGGCCGCTCATTGACGATCTTCATGAAGTTGTTGTGCAGCGCCTGTTGCTCGAGGAACGGGAGGAGGAAGCAGATCCACGGCCCGCCGATGCCCACCGACCCGCCGCCGTTGCGGCCGTTCGGATCGTTGGGATTATCTGTCCGGGCGTTGATGGTGCCCGGTGGAAAGCACAGGTGCGTTCCTTCGTAGTTATGCAGCGCCAGGCCGAGCTGCTTGAGCCGATTGCCGCAGTCGGCCCGGCGGGCCGCTTCGCGCGCCGATTGCACGGCGGGAAGCAGGAGCGCGACGAGCACGCCGATGATGGCGATCACCACGAGAAGTTCTACGAGCGTGAACCCGCGCGGGCCGCGCTCACGGACACGATTTGTCAAAGAGCAACGCATCAGTCCAAGTCTCCATCAGGAAGGGAAATGAATGTGGCCAGGTGAATGTGCTCAGGGAGGACGCCCAGCCGGCGAGAGCGAGTTACCCAAGCAATTCGGAGTGCGATGCGGGGCACTGAACTCAGAGGCTAGAAGACGAAAACGAAGAAGCCATTAAGAATGCGCGCGTTGTTGCAGGTTTGCGCCAAACCTGCATTCTGCAAACGTGCTTGTTTTTCGCATTGCGCTTCGTCGTCGATGCTCTTGCCGAGTGAGCAGCGGTCCCGACGCGCGCCTGCGGCGTACCAGCGCAATGGTCAATCGCTGCGCAATCTGAATGCACAACGCGGGGGAAAGGCGGCGATTGAACCGCTCTAGAGTGGGTCCGGCATTAGTTGCCCAAGCGGCATGCCCGTCGGACCGCAAGAATCAAAATGGCAACCCGCTTCGTGCGGTTGGGCGACAAACTGGCCAGTAGCCAGCCCGACCAGCGGCGCTCATTTTTCCTTGGATTTCCCTGCCTTGTTAGCAGCATCTGCGGAAACCTTCCACACTGGCCCAGCGGCCTGCACCTCGCGGTATTTTTCCACAAGCAAAGCCGTCAGTTCGCGGAGTTTCTCCGGCTCTTTCTCGGCCAAGTCTGCCGCTTCGGCCTCGTCGGCGGCCAGATTGTAAAGCTCAAACTTGACGAGCTGCGCTTGCTTGATGGCTTCGCAGTCGCCGTGATGGACGCTTCCGCCGGGGCCCAAATCGGGGCCGTCCCAGTGACCGAGGATCATGTAGTCCCCGACGCGCATGGCCGCCTTGGGGGCGCCGATCGACCGGAAGTAGTGCCAATAGAGCGGTTTGGTGCGGACAAATTCCTGACCGCCGAGCAGCGGCAGAATGCTGGCGCCATCTTGAACGTGCTCGGCCGGTAGCGCTGCCCCCGCCATTTCGCAAAACGTCGGCAAGAGGTCGAGCGCGCAAACCGGTTCGCTGACGGTCTGGCCTGCTTTGACAAGCGCCGGATAACGCAGAATACCGGGCACCCGAATGCCCCCTTCGTACAGGTGCAGCTTCATGCCGCGCAACGGGCCGGCACTGCCGTGTGATCGCTTGGCCCGAGGATAGCGGAGCAGCGTCTCGGGGCCATTGTCGGAGGTGAAGAAGACCAGCGTCCGGTCGGTCAGCTTCTGCTCATCGAGGGCATGCAGAATCCTACCCACAGCCCGGTCCATATTCGCCACGTTCGCAAAGTACTGGGCCTTATCTTCGCGGGCGTCGCCGTCGCCCGCCGTGGCCATGTACTCGGCCACGAGATCGGCCGGCGAGGCCACCGGCTCGTGCGGCTCGTGGAAGCAGACGAACTGGAAGAACGGCTTGCTCTTGTCGCGCAATTGCTTCATCCAGCGGATCGCTTCGCTGGCGACGAGCTGGCAAGAGTATCCTTCCTGCGGACCGATCGGCGTGCCGTTGCGGACGAAGTTGGTCGGATTCTCGTGCGAAGGGGCGGCGTTGTTCTGCGTGCTCATCCAGTGCTCAAAGCCGTGATCGCCGGGCTGCGGCTGATCGGGCGTGTTGAACCGGCCGTTGAGATGCCACTTGCCGACGTGGCAGGTGGCGTAGCCCGCCTTCTTGAGGAGCGTGGCGACCGTCTGCTCCTCTTTCTTGAGGTGCATCGGATGGTTGGCGGGAATCCAGTCGTAGACGCCGATCCGACTGGGTGTTTTGCCGGTCATGAGCCCAGCCCGCGACGAGCTGCACACGGGGGCCGACGAGTAACACTGCGTAAAGCGGATCCCCTCGGCGGCCAGCTTGTCGAGGTTGGGCGTCTTGATGGCGGGATGCCCATAGCAGGCCAGATCGCCATAGCCCAGATCGTCGCACAGGATCACGATAATGTTGGGCCGCTCGGCGGCCGGCGCGGAGCCGGCGAACAGGAATCCTCCGGTCAGCAGAGACAGGACCAGCAGGAGTGGGGCCGACAGGGGTTGGACCGAGCTCGAGCGGGGGCGCAACGCCATGAACATCACTTCTCTCCTTGCGCAGGGGGAGCTTCCCAAGCCATCGGCGACTCGTTCCCGGGGTCGTGTTCCGGCTCATCATCGACAGCAATCTTTTCGGCAAGCTGCTCGCGATAGAGCATCCCGCACGTTTCAACGACGGCGTATTGTTCGGGAGTGATCATCGCATTGGTGATCAACTGCTCTTCCTTTTCGGTGGGATTGCCGTCCTTGTCGACGGTCATCTGCACCTTGTGGATCGACAGAAAGCGGCTGGTATCGCAGCGCGGGCAGCGGGCCAGATCGAGCCGCACGAACTGCGGGGCCAGACCGCGCGACGGCGAAAACTCGGCGAGCGCCGGCAGGTCGCCCCCCAGAACCTGTTGCCAGGCCGGTTCGTCCCCCGTGGCGTCGAGCCGCGCCACGCCCTTTTCCTGATCGGCCCACTCCTGGCAAGATTCGCAGAACGGCACGCTCGCGTGCATCATCGACGCCATCAGCGAGACGACCAGGATCGTGCCGATCTCGGCGACCCAGAACAGGACCAGGAACCAGCCGGTAATCGGGCCACCTTTGCCTATGCCCCACGAGCCGTTTTCGAATAAGAAGCCCGCAAAGCCATAGACGACGAACGGATCGAACGCCGTGAGTCCGACATCGCCCCAACCGGCCATCGCCAACAAGTAGGACCCCCAGTAGACATACAGCCCCCACAGCGTCATCAGAATCGCCACGCCGGCCACAAACCAGTTGTTCCGAATCTTGCCAAACTTGGCGACGATCGCCACCGTCCCGCCGATTACCCCCGCAAAGACGAGCGTGACGAGAAAGTTCAGGTAGACAAACGGAATCCAGAAAAACGCGTAGCCGTAGATCACGCCGGCGATGGTCGCGACCAGGCCGCCGGCCGCGATCGTGGCCACGGCGCCGCCGAGCGGAACGGTTCCCGTGTGGGCGTAGCTCTTGAGAGGTGTCATCGGGTCCTCGCTGAGGCTAGTTTTTGGTGGGTCCTTGTCCAGCGGCCTTCGTCTTCGCGCCGGCCTTCTTGTTCGCGCTCTGTCCGTTTTGGCCCATCGGCCGCTCCGGAAACTTCCAGTTCTCGCTCGGCTCGTAAGCGGCCTGCATCGCGGCGGTCAGTTGCGCCACGACCTGCGGATGTTCGGCGGCCAGGTCGCGCTCCTCGCCGATGTCCTGCGAGAGGTCGTACAGCCGGACCGGTGAGTGATAGGGCTGTTGGACCGCTTTCCAGTTGCCCATCCGCGCGGCCTGCGCGCCGCCCCGCTCGTAGAAGGCCCAGTACAGATAGTCGTGCTGCTTCTGCTCCTCGGCCTTGCCGAGCAGCGTCGGGACGATCGAAAGGCCGTCGATTCCGGCGGGGAGCCCTTGGTCGTTACCGGCCAGTTCCGCCACCGTCGGCAACATGTCGGCGAATGTGCCGAGTTGGCCGGACGTCTGACCCGCGGGAATCTTCCCCGGCCAGCGCGCGATGAACGGGACGCGGATCCCCCCTTCGGTCAAATCGCGTTTGATGCCCCGCAACGGGCCGTTGCTGTCGTTAAAGTCCGGGTCGTTCCCCCCTTCGCGATGAGGCCCGTTGTCGGACGAGAACACGACGAGCGTGTTATCGTCGATCTCGAGCTTCTCGAGCAGCGCCAGCAGGCGGCCGATGTCGGCATCCATTCGCGAGATCATCGCCGCGTGCTGCTTCTGATTGGGGGGCCAATCCTTGTCGGCATAAGCGCCGAGGTCGGGCACTTCCATGCCGTCCTGCCGCCCTTCGTTGTTGGCGTGGGGGATGGTGAGCGCAAGGTACAGAAAGAACGGCTGATCCTTGCGCTCGGCCACTTGCCGCTCGACCCAGCCCATTGCGTCGGCGGCAATCAAATCATGGCTGTACTCGACCTTTTCGGTGGCGACGCCGCTGCCGAAGTCTCCTTCGCCCGGAACGACATTCTTCAGCGGTACCCGCTCTTCGCCGCGAAACAAATACGCCGGATAGTAGTTGTGGGCATGATGCTGATTGAGGTAGCCAAAGAAGTGGTCGAAGCCCTGCCTGGTCGGAACGCCGGCGGTCCCCTCTTCGCCCAAGCCCCATTTGCCGCAGAGGGCCGTGGCGTAGCCGGCCTTGCGCAGCACCTCGGCGACGGTGACATCTTCGTCCCGCAGGCACTGGATCAAGCGGTTCCCCTGGCCGGCATTTCCCCGCACCCAGCAATGCCCCATGTGCTTGCCGGTCATCAGCACGCACCGCGAGGGAGCACATACCGTGCAGCCCGCGTAGAAATCGGTGAATCGCATTCCTTGCTTCGCGAATTTGTCGATATGCGGCGTCAAAATCTGCTGCTGGCCGTAGCAGCCGAGGTCGCCGTAGCCGAGATCGTCGGCCAGAATGAACACGATGTTCGGCCGCTCGGCGGCCAGGCCTGCAGGAGCCGCCCAACATAGCCCGGCGCCCCAAGTCACCATGACAACCGATAACCACCGCGCAGCGCGAATTGGATCCCAGCGCATGACCACTCCGTCTCGAGGGGAAAAGTACGCGTTCGGTACTTGCGGACTAGCGAGAAACCGCACTCCGGGAACCCGGCAGGGTTTAAGTCTAACAAGCCGGCGGCCCGATTGCGCTAGGCTGCGGCAAGTCACTGCGGCCAGCGGCAGCCCAGGAAGTCTGCACGTCGACTTCCTGGCGCAGCATCCTGCCGGCGAAGCGGCAGCTAACTCGCAAATGGATCGGCGAATTCCTGGGCCAGATGGTCCTGTTTCGCCGGCCCAGGAGACGGGGGCGCGGCCCGTCCCGCGTCAGCCGGCGAATTCGCGTCGGCCAGTTCGGCCCGAATTGTGGTGTCGGGCCGGACGACTAACCGCTGGGTCGAAATGCCGATTACCACGATGTCCTGATTCGCTTCGATTGCGCCGCCGGTGCTGATGGCGTCGTACACTCGTCCCTCGATGATCACATGCCCGCTGGGGAGCATCGTTCCCTTGGCGGATCCGCGGCGCCCGACGAGGCGATCCAGTCCGCGGTAGTTTTCGGTCTCAGGCAAAACCTCATCGGCCTCGGGCTTGCGGATCATAATCAGACGCCCGATGGGGGTCTCGGGCCACCAGCGGACGGCCGCGACCAGGGCGGCCGGCACCAGCACGGCTTCGATCGTGAGGATGCCCAGCCCCGTCCAGCGCCCCGCCAGGAATCCCACGATGATTGCGGCCAAGAAGGATAACGCGCACAACACCGCCAGCGAGCCCCCGGACGGAACGAAGAACTCCAGCACCAGGAAGACGATGCCGAGAGCCAGCAGCACAAAGGCCCAGGTTGTAGCGTCCATCGATGGTTGTTGGCGGCGAGCGGTGTACTCAGCGAATTGATTCTCAGCCGGTAAATTCGATCCAGTGCCTAAGCATCGGGGGCGCGGCGGACGATGACCAGACTCCCTACCGCTTCGACCACGACAATCGGGGTCCCCTTCGTTAGAAACTCCCCCTCGCTGCGAACATCGACCAGATCGTCGCCGAACTGGGCCTTGCCGGCCGGGAAGAGCGGCGTGGTAGTGACACCCCGTTTTCCGAGGAGATGGCCAAACTCGGCCAGCGCCTCGCGGCGCGCGATCTCATCGCGCTCGTCCGCAGCCGGTGGCTTGAGCATCATCCGGTTGAAGTAGGGCGTATCGGGAAGGAAGCGGCGAATGGCCGCGATGGCGGCCAGCCCTCCCGCCATTCCGGCGCCGACCATCATGATCGAGATCGGGAACTGCCGCATCTGGTAAGCGTTCGTCGGCACGACAAATGTTTGACTGGCCAGGATGATCGAAGCGATGATCATCAGTCCGCCGCCGATCCCGAAGACACCAAAGCCCGGCACGACAAACAGTTCGATCGCCAGGCACGCCAGTCCCCCGACAAACAGCAGCACTTCGAGCCAACCCGCCGTGCCGTGCAGGAAGTGCGACCAGAAGAAGAGCAGAAAGCAGAGCGCCGAAACGAATCCCGGCACGCCAATTCCCGGCGAGGAAAACTCGATCATCAGGGCGAAGAACCCAATGAACAGCAGCGGCCACGCCAGCCAGGGATTAGCCAGCCATTCGACGAGCGCCAGGGCCCAGTTCGGCCGGGCGGCGACGAGCTCTCCTTCGAGCTGAAAATGCGACTTCACCTCGTCCAGGCTTTCGATGATCGTCCGCGCCAGGCCCCACTCCGCCGCTGTCTGACCGGTGATGCCGAGGGACGTCGGCAGTGGCTGCCCTTCGCGGGACCACTCCTCGGCATCGGGAAGCGACGCGTGTTCTTCGCTCGACAGGAAACGGACTTCGCCGCCGCCGGCGCGGGTGTAGCGAAACACCTCGAGCCGGGGATCGACGAGCGCCATCGGCAGCGACCAATCGCGATTGTTGATCCGGGCAATGTCGGCAATCGACGAGCGGACGTGGGTCAGATCCTCCTGGCGATGATTTCCCTCGGCTGCACCGCCGAGCATCGCGCCGGCGGTCACCAGCAGTTCGTCGGTCGATGTAGCGACGAGAACCGCGTCGCTGCGTGCTTCGTAATCGACCACCGCGACCGTGTGGATGTTGGGAGGGATCGTGGCGAGCTTTTCGGCCAGCCGCCGGCTCTCGTCGAGACTTCCTCCTCCCGAGCGGATGTAGATCACCAGCAGGTTAAAGTCCCCACGGCGGACATGATCGTCGATGGTCCGCAAGAGGAATGTGACAGCCTGGCGATGGACCGGCCCGGCGAGGTCGATCCGAACCGGCCGCCAGCCTTCGTCGGGCATCAAGTGCTTTTGGAGCGCCGCGACGGGAACATCCAGAGCGGTGGCCAGGCCCCGCAAATCGTCGGCTAAGTGCGACGCGAATCCCAAATCGCGAAGCTGGATCCCGCTCAAGAGATGCATGTCCCCCGGCTGCAGCAAGGTCTCTTCGCTCGTAACCTTGCCGGCCTCGCGGAGCGCCGCCAAATCGTCGGCCAGTTCATAGCGCAGGCCGTCGGGCGTCTTCACCTTGAAAACGGCCAGATCCTTGTCGAGCAGCCCCAGGGCCACTGCTGTCGGAATCGTCTTGCGTCGATCGGCGATCTCGGCGTAGCCGCGGCGGGCGAGGGCGTCGATGGATCCCTTTTCATCGATGCCCGCCGCGCCGAGCTGCGCTTCTTTCTGAATGACGATTTGCTCGCACGCCAGGACCGGCAGCACGGCATGTCCTTTGACCGAGCGGGGAAGCCAAGCCACCGTGCGGACTCCGGCCAGGCGATCGCCGGTCAGATAGCGGGCGAGCGTGAGCGAACGGGCAAAGTCACTCCCCTCTCCTGAACCGTCCGCGCGAGCGTGGAATTGAAAGACGAAGGTCGGCCGTCTGCCTTCCGGCGGCAAACGACGAAGCGCCTGCTCGACCTGGCTTTGCACCTGCATATCGACCAATCCGCTGATCGGCAGCGGGACATCGAACCGCACGACGCTCGGACTATTTTCGGCGGGGGCAGCAACAGCGGCCGGCGCATCGTCCTCCGCGGGATCATTGAGCGGAGCAGTGTCGGTCGGCGGTGCGGCCGCCGGCTGTTCCTGGGCACGGGCTGAGCCGGGGGAGAACTTCGTCCCCTGAAGGCTGTCCAGAACCAGTTCGCTCAGCCCGAAAATTACCGACAAGCTCAGGCTGACCACGGCGATCTGCCGCCAGAGGCCGCCGGGGTTGCTTGTCCCCAGCCGATTATTCCGACTGTTCCAAAGTTGACGCCGATCGCGAGGCATACAGTTTCCTTTCCCCGCTCCGGCCGGACGAGTATCCATGGCGGAATTCCTCGCCAGCCGATGGTCCAATTGGGTCGATAGTCTGATTATACGGTGTGCAGCAAATCCAAAACAAACGGCTGGCAGGCGATCTTCATACCTCTGCCCTGCGTACAAATCGGTGGGATGCACCGCCAGCTGGGGGAGAGGGCCAACAACAGCCTATTCGTATTGTGCCCCTGGGTACTTGGGGAAAAACGGGACATCGCAAAGCGTTTGCCCATCCTCGAGGCGGATCCATTCGCCCCTGCCGCGCAGCGCCCGAATCATCTGCACCCGGTCGGCCTGCCCCGCTGGCAGCCGGTATGATGGAAAGAGTTGGTTCTCGTGCGGAGGGTTCACGCCCACCGAAAAGTTGCTCAGGCGGAACCTCAAGCGCATGGCTTTTGTGAACCTATCGCTGCTCCTCGGCGGCGCCTTCGTGGCGATTCCCGTCGTGCTGCATTTGATCATGCGGCAAAAGCCGCGGCAGGTAGTGTTCCCGGCCCTGCGGTTTGTGCAGCAGCGGCGAATCGCCAACCAGCGGCGGCTGCAGTTGCGGCACTGGATTCTGCTCGCGCTGCGGTGCCTGGCGCTTGGGCTCCTGGCGGTGGCCCTGGCCCGGCCGAGCGTCGCGGCGGCGGCACTCTCCAACTGGGTCGTAATCGGGCTCCTCGCCGCGGCCACAGGGGTGATTGCACTCATCGCCCTGGCGGCCTGGCTCCGCAAGTCGCCCCCTTATCTGACCACCGGACTGGCGGGAGCGGCAGCCGCCCTGGCCATCACGCTGCTCGTCACCGGCTGGCGCGCGGTCTACGGGGGGCCGCCGGTCCTGGGCGATCAGGAAGCGCCGGTGGCGGCGGTGCTGGTAATCGACACGTCGCCCCGCATGGAATATCGCCACGGCAACCAGACGCGGCTGGCGCGGGCCCGCGAGAAGGCCGAGTGGCTGCTCAAGCAATTGCCCGCCGATAGCGAAGTGGCCGTGGTCGACTCCCGCTCGGGGAGCGGCGCCTTCGCCGTCGATCGGGCGGCAGCCGCCAAGATGATCGAACGCTTGCGGCCGACCGGCACGCCGCGGCCTCTGGCCGAAGTGGTGCAAGGCGCGGTCCAGCTCGCACAGCAGAACGAACGGCCCCGCAAAGAGATTTACGTGTTTACGGACCTCGCGCGCGGAGCCTGGGAGTCGCCGGCCACATCGGCCCTCCGCGAGCAGCTAGCGAAACATGCCGAGGTACTCCTCTACCTGATCGATGTGGGGGTCGAAAAGCCGCTCAATTTCTCGCTGGGGGATCTGGCCCTGTCGAGCGAGGTCCTCGCGCCGGGCAGCGCGCTGGAAATGGAAGTCGACGTGCGGGCAGCCGGCCCTGGCGCGTCGCGGGCTATCGAAGTGCAACTCGAAGAACCCGATCCGACGCTCCCCATCCTCCGCGATGGAGAGCCCGTCCTGCCGAAGTCGGTGCGGCGGGCCATCCAGGAAGTCAAACTCGACGCAGGAGGCTCGGAGCGGCTGCGGTTTGCCCTCCGCGGTTTACCCCCTGGCGTGCATCAGGGGTTCGTTCGGCTCTTGGGGGAAGACGGCCTGGCGCTCGATGATGTGCGCTATTTCGCGGTCGAAGTGCAGGAAGCCGCGCCGGTGCTGGTGGTTGCTCCGGCCGGCGTTTCGACGAGTTACCTCACCGAGGCCCTCGCGCCGCGCGAAAAACGCGACACGGGGCAAGCCATGTTCCGCTGCGACACGATCGACCAATCGCGGCTGGCGGCGACCGATCTTTCTTCCTACCGGGCGGTGGCCCTGCTCGATCCCGCGGCGCTCACTCCCGACGAGTGGACGCGCCTGGGGGAATATGCCGACCGCGGAGGGGGCGTGGCGATTTTCCTGGGGCACAATGCCGAGCCGCTCGCCTCCTTTCAGGATCCGGCGGCGATTGGCGTTTTGGGGGGCAAGCTGACTCGCCAGACTCGCTCGGCCGGCGATTTGTATCTGGCTCCACGATCGTACGATCATCCGGTGATGAACGTCCTGCGGCAGATCGAGGCCAACGTCCCGTGGGACCGGTTTCCCGTTTATTACCACTGGAATCTTGACGAGCTGACGGCCGACGCCCGCACGATCATCTCCTATGGCAACAACAAACCCGCCCTCGTCGAACAGCGGCGCGGCCGCGGGAGTGTCCTGACGCTGACCACGCCGATCTCCGATCCGGCCCGTCCAATGGGCTATGCCACGTGGAACCGCCTGGCCACGGGTGAAGAGGCGTGGCCCTGCTTTGTGCTCGTCAACGAGATGATGCTCTACCTCGTGGGCAACAGCCAATCGCGGCTGAACCTGCTGACCGGACAAACGGCCGTCCTGCCGAACGACGAGACGATCTATCCCGACCGGTACCAACTCTTCACGCCCCTCGATCAGCCGCAGGAAGTCGTGGCCCGCGACGGCCGGCTGACAATCCGCTTTACCGACAATCCAGGGGGCTATCGGCTCCGAGGGCAACGCGACGGGCCGCTGGTGCGAGGTTTTGCCGTCAATTTTCCGGGCGGGGCGAGCGACCTGACGCGGGTCGAGCCGCAGCAACTGGAGGAATGGCTCGGCGAGGGGCGATTTCAGATCGCCCGCGATGAAGAGGAAATCGATCGCGCCGTGGGCAACGACCGCGTGGGGAGCGAGTTCTACCCGCTATTGATGTCGCTGGTGGCGGTCGCACTCGGCCTCGAATACGTTCTGGCGAATCGATTTTATAAGCCGCAAGATTAGCGGCTCATCCGACGCACTTGAGGAGACACGTAGCACTAGCCATGTCGCGACTGGGGGCCGAACCGATCTTCGACAGCTATTGGGCGGCGCTCGCCATTAGCGGCGTGCTGGCGCTATTGCTCCTGTTGCGCCCGCAGTTCGGCCTGCTGACGCGCGCTCGCCAGGCGACGTTTCTCGCGCTGCGGCTGGGAGTGATCGGCCTGTTGCTGCTGGGACTGATTCGGCCGACCTGGATCACGACCGTGCGGACTCCCCGGACGAGCGTCCTCGTGATGCTCGTCGACGCCAGCCGCTCGATGCAGCTCCCCAGCGGGCAAGGCTCGCTCTCCCGCTGGCAAGCGCAAGGCGAGGCGCTCGATCGTTCGCGTGCGGCGCTCGCGGCGCTCGCGGACAAGGTCGAGTTGCGGACGTATGCTTACGATTCCCGCCTCACGCCGCTGGCCGTTTCGGGCGGCCGTCTGACGCTCCCCGAGCAGCCTCTGGGCGAAGAGACCGACCTGGGAACGATCCTCTCGGCTGCCATCCAGCCCGAGCAAGGAAAGCGTCTGGCGGCAGTCCTCCTCTCCGGCGATGGCCAGCAGAACGCGTTCGAGCCGCAGGTGGAAACGCAGGATGCAGCCCGCAAGGTGCGCGATGATTTTGCAGCGCCGCTCTACACGGTGACGTTTGGCCCAGCCGGTGATGCGGCCCAGTCGCGCGACGTGGCCATCGAGCGGCTCGACGAGCAGTTCACGGTTTTCGTGAAGAATGAACTGGTGGTGCGGGCTCTCGTCCGTGTCCGCGGCTATGTGAAGCAGGATCTCCCCACGACACTGACGCTCGAAGACAGTCAGGGCCGGCGCGAAGTGATTGGCCGCCGAGCGATTCGCTCGCAGCAAGATGGCGAGCAGGTCGAGGTCGAGTTTACTTACACACCGCAGAAGCCGGGCCGCTATCGCCTAGTCCTGGCGGCCGAGCCGCAGCCTGGGGAGCTCGTCGTCAAGAACAACCGGCTCGACGCGTACCTGACGGTCCTCGAAGGGGGCCTGCGGATTCTGTACCTCGACGGCGAGAAGCGGTTCGAGCAGAAGTTCCTGCGGCGGGCGATCAATGCCTCGCCCGACATGGAACTCGACGAGCGGATCGTCGATCGGCGGAGCCAGGCCCAGTGGCCGATCGACCTGGGAACGGAAATCACCAGCGGTAAGTACGACGCCTTCATCCTGGGGGACCTCGACGCCAAGGCCCTCGGTCCGGCAAATCTGAAGGCCCTCGCCGAGGCGGTCGCGAAGGGGAAGGGGCTGCTCATGATCGGCGGCCTGGCCAGCTTCGGCCGCGGGCACTACCTGAACACGCCGATTGGTCAGGCCTTGCCGATCGTGATCGATCCGCTCGAAGGGGCCGACTTCGGGGGCAAGGAACCGGACGAATTCTTTCTGCCCGGGCCCATTCCGCTCGTGCCGGCCGAGCCGCACCCGATCACCCGGCTGGCGGCCGATAACGAGCAGAATCTGGAGGTTTGGAAGAAGCTGCCGCCTCTCTCGTGGGCGAACAAGTTTGCCCGGGTCCGCGAAGCGCCGGGGGTGAGCATTCTGCTCGAATCGCCCGACCAGCGGGCGCTCCTGGTGAGCGGCGAATTCGGCAGCGGGCGGGTGCTCGCCTTTGCCGGCGAATCGACGTACCTCTGGCCGCTGCATGACTTTGAGAAAGAGCACAAGCGGTTCTGGCGGCAGGCGATCCTGTGGCTCGTCCGGCGCGACGACCTGAATCGCGACGAGGTGTGGGTCAAGCTCCCCCAGCGGCGATTCAATCCGGGCAGCCGGGTGCAGGTTTCCGCCGGCGCACGGAATGCCGCGGGCGACTCTCTTCCTGATGCCAAGCTTGAAACCGTGCTCGTCGATCCGGCCGGCCAGCGAACGCCGCTCCGGCTATCGCTCGACAAGGACCAGTGGGTCGGCGGCCTGAACGTGGCCGAGCCGGGCGACTATGTGATTGAAGCGACTGCCACGTCTGCCGACGGAAAGACGCTCGGAACCGCTAGGGCCGAGTTCCTCGTATTCGACCGCGATCTGGAGCTCTCGAATCCGGCCGCCGATCCGGAGCTGATGGCGTCGCTCGCCGCCTGGACCAAGGAAGACGGCGGGCGAGCCCTGCCGGCTGAAGAATTGCCGGCGCTACTCGAAAAGCTGGCCGCCGAACCACCCGAGTATGAAGAGCGGCAAACCCGCTGGAAACTGGCCAGCACGGCCGCCGACGCCTGGCTCTATTTCCTCGCCCTCACGGCGCTGCTGTCGGTCGAGTGGTGGCTACGGAAGAAGTGGGGGCTCGTGTAGGAGGAGGAGGGGGATGGGGGCAGCGGACAGGAGACGGAGCACAGGGGTCGGTGGTTGCCAGTTTCGCCTGCTGCCTTCCGACTTCCCTCCCTGACCCCGTTGCCAGCCAACAGGCCCCCTCTATACTGTTTTCGGCGGCCCAAGTGCCCACGACTGGCTGCCGCCTTCTTGCTGTAAACCCTGGGCTACCAAGCCCTTCGGTCAGAAAGGTTAGCCGTGTCCACCGCCGCAGCCGGCCCTCCCTCGACGTCTTTCCTGGCTCGCAACGAGTTTCTGATTCGCCGGCTTCATTCGCTCTCCGGCCTGATTCCGGTCGGGGCCTACATGGTCGTGCACTTGCTGACGAATGCCAGCGTGCTCGAGAGCCCGGCCACGTTCCAGCGGAACGTCTATACGATCCACAGCTTGCCGCTGTTGCCAGTGATCGAGTGGGGATTCATTTTTATCCCCATTTTGTTTCACGCGATTCTGGGTGTCCTGATCATCCGCGGCTCGCTCCCCAACAGCAGCACGTACAAGTACACGAGCAATGTGCGGTACACGCTGCAGCGGGCGACCGGCATGATCGCGTTTGTGTTTATCGTGGTGCACGTGTTTCATATGCACGGCTGGTTCCACTTCCCCGCCTGGCAGCACGGCGTGGCCGAGCCGCTCGGCGGAGCCCAGTTCAAGCCGTACAACGCGGTGTCGACGGCGGCGGCAGCCTTGTCGTCGATCGGCTATCAGATTTTTTACGTCGTCGGCATTCTGTCGTGCGTATTCCATCTGGCCAACGGCATCTGGACGTTCGGCATCACCTGGGGCATTTGGGTCACGCCCGCGGCGCAGCGGTGGGCTACGACGGCCTGCCTGATCTTTGGCCTCGCGCTGTCGGCGGTCGGCCTGGGTGCGCTCGGCGGATTTGCCTTCATGTCGAAAGACCGGCAGGCCGAAGCCGTGAAAATGGAAGACGCGATGTACCAATCGAAGATCGCCTCGCAGGAACTCGATCCGGCAAAGGCGAGCCACAAGCGGGCCGAAACGAAGCACGCCGAGGACGAGGCTGCCGCGACCGAGACGGCCCAGGCCGAAACACCCGCCGACGAAGAAGCTCCCGCCCAGGAATGAGCACCTGCTTCCTCGAGCCCTAGCCCCCAGCCCTAACCCCTTCCCCAGCCCCTTCCCATGGCAACCAAGCGTGTTCTGATCGTCGGCGGTGGATTGGCCGGCCTGGCGGCAACGATGAAACTGGCCGAGCTCGGGATCGATGTCGATCTGATGAGTCTCGTCCCCGTCAAGCGCTCGCACAGCGTCTGCGCCCAGGGAGGGATCAATAGCGTCAACGACCTGACGCGGCAGCAAGGGGACGACGAGTGGCTCCATTTTGACGACACGGTTTATGGCGGCGACTTCCTGCAGCATCAGCCGCCGGTCAAGGAGATGTCGTACTGGGGCCCGAAGGTCATCGAGCTGATGGACCGGATGGGAGTGACGTTCAACCGCACGCCCGAGGGGCTGATCGATCGGCGGCGATTCGGCGGCACGCTCTTCAAGCGGACGGCCTTTGCGGGTGCCACCACTGGCCAGCAACTGCTCTACGCGCTCGACGAACAGGTCCGCCGCTGGGAGGCGGCCGGCAAGGTGAAGAAGTACGAATACTGGGACTTCCTGGGACCGATCCTGGATGACAACGGCGTCTGCCGCGGGGCCGTGGCGCAGGATCTGGTGTCGATGGAAATCCGCTCGTTCGCCGCCGATGCGGTGGTCGTGGGGAGCGGCGGGCCAGGGCTCATTTATGGCCGCTCGACGATGTCGATGGCCTGCACCGGAAGCGCCGCCAGCCGCTGTTTTCAGGTCGGCGCAAAGTACGGCAACGGCGAATTCATTCAGGTCCATCCGACGGCCATCCCCGGGGCCGACAAGCTGCGGCTGATGAGCGAATCGGCCCGCGGCGAGGGGGGCCGCGTGTGGGTGCCGCGGACGCCGCAGGACCCGCGCGATCCGTTAACGATTCCCGAGGGGGAGCGGTACTACTTCCTGGAAGAGCGGTATCCGAAGTACAAGAATCTCGTGCCGCGCGATATCGCCACGCGCGAGATCTTCGATATCTGCGTGAACGAGGGGCTGTCGGTCGAGAAGGACCGGCAGTGCGTGTACCTCGACCTGACGCACATCAGCAAGGCGGAACTCGACCGCAAGCTGGGCGGCATCCTCGACATCTACGAGAAGTTCCAAGGGGTCGATCCGCGGACGACGCCGATGAAGATCTTTCCGGCAGTGCATTACTCGATGGGGGGCCTGTGGGTCGACTACGAGCGGTCGGGCACGGGCGGGCTGGTGGTCGGTTCGCCGCAGAATCAGATTACGAACATCCCGAACCTGTACGCGATCGGCGAGTGCGACTATCAGTATCACGGGGCCAATCGCCTGGGGGCCAATTCGCTCCTGTCGTGCATCTTCAGCGGCTTGGTCCTGGCTCCCGGCCTCGAAACGCTCCTCAAGGGGCAGAAACAGGCCGCCAGCGAATTGCCCTCGTCGCTCTTCGAT
>JALORD010000640.1 GCA_025459145.1 Pirellulaceae bacterium
CGCTGCTCGCCTGTGTCGAGAATGAATCTGCCGACTTCGCGTCTCGTGTCGATGCAATCGACCTCCTGGGGCAGTTCGGGATCTGTCCGCCGCAGCGGCTGCGGGAATATCTGCACGAGCGACTTCCCGACGAATGCGCAGCGGCACTGCTGACGGCGCTCGTGCGGCAAGCGGATGTCACGGATGCGGAGATCGCACGCCTCCGCGGGTATTTGGTCCGCGACGATCTCTCCCCCACGGTGATCACGCTCGTTGCAGAAGCGCTGGCCGTCGCTGGCGATGAGACGTCGCTGACAGCGGCGGTCGAGTCACTAGCAAATCCGGATTCGGCCGAGGGGCAATTGTTGCAGCGCCGCGCGCACGCCATCGCCTTCGTTCCCGCGGGGCGGGCACGATTGATGGCGATGTTAGATGCGAAGAGCAATCAACTGGAATTGATAACCGGATTGAGGGGCCTAGCTGACGGCGCGAATACGGCAGCGGAGGACTGGCCGGCTGTGCTGGCGTTTTGCCGGCAGATCGCGCTTGATATAGCTGAGGCCTCCTCGGCCCGCATCTTGGCAAATCGCATTGTCCATCGCGACCAGGAGGCCTTGAAAGCCGGCTATGCGGACGAATATTTCGCGACACTGGTCGACGTCGATGACCCCGAATTGCTCTACAGCGGCATCTGGAACCTGGCTTCGATTGGAAAGCCCGAGAAGTGCCTCGCGCTACTTGCGTCCCGCTGGGAAGCTAGCGATGTGCAACAGCG
Organism: Pirellulaceae bacterium; assembly: GCA_025459145.1. GTDB lineage: Bacteria > Planctomycetota > Planctomycetia > Pirellulales > Pirellulaceae > CAYLLN01. The sequence continues at coordinate 755 of JALORD010000640.1, forward strand.
GCAGGACGGCGTGACGCTGGCGCTGGCCGCGGTGTCGCTCGGCACTGGATCACGGGGCCGCGCCGAGCGGAAAAGTGTTCCCGCAGGATTTTGGCCGATCGTCGAGCAGGCGCTTCAGGATCCGTCCCCGGCGGTGCGGCGACTGGGAGGCGTGGCGGTTCTGTCGACGCTCGACGATGGCTATCTCACTCCACCGGCCCTCACAAAGCACTTGGCGGCGTGCGCCGTCCAGTCTGAGGACGCGGAGCAACTGGCACTCTTCTGCATGGCCCTCCGACGTATCGTTGGTCCGGACAGCGTCCCACCAATTCCGGCCGAGTTAGATACCAAAGCGGAGGTGCTGAGGTGGTATGAGACCAACGGCGCGAAAATTCGCATGTTAATCCGTGAACAGCAGAATGACGCCTCTATTAAGGGCCAATAGATCGCCTGAAAGTGGCCTGGCAAATACACAATACCCCCGAATCGCCTTATAGATAACGCCACAGCGACGCGACATTGAGAACGTGAGTGGAATTCAGGTAACAATAATTTCAGCTGACAGCGAGCAAGCCGTACGCGCCGCCCTCCAAAGTGTCGTTGATCACATAGATCAATTTCTCCTCATCGACACCGGCATCACCGACGGCACGCGGCGAATTGCCGAGGAAATTCTCGGCGAGCGGCTGATTGTCGAGTCGTTTCCGTGGTGTGACGATTTTGCGAAGGCGCGGAATTTTGCGCTCGATGCGGCCCAGCGCCACGGCGCGCATTGGGCGATGACGCTCGACACGGATGAGCGGATGGAGTTCTGTCGAGCGATCCGCGAGTTCGCGTCTGGCTGGTGATGGAGAAAGGGGGGCGGTATGCGAAGGAGAGGTTTGTGCGGGTAGAGAACAGGGGACAGAGGACGGGGGCCGGGGGGCGGAAGCAAGGCGGCGGGGAGTTGCGGTGGGTGGGGCGGGTTCATGAGGCGCTGGTGGGGGCGGGGCCCGGCGAGGTGAAGGTGCTGCCGGGGGCGTATTTCTGGGAGCTGAAAAAATCGCCCGAGGCGTTCGAGGCCAAGCTCGTGCGGGATTTGGCCATTCTCCAGGAGGAAACACGGGACAAGCCGGACGATCCGCGGTGGTGGTACTACCTGGGACAGACCCTCGAAGGGCTGGCCCGGCACGAGGAGGCGGTCGCCCCGTTTCGCCGCTGTGCGGAGCTCCCCGGCTGGGACGAGCAGGCGGCCTGGGCCGCGTACAAAGGGGCCGAATGCCTGTGTGCCCTGCGGGACTATCCCGCCGCGGTCGCCCTCTGTGCCCAGGGACTCGCCCGGCAGGCGGGTTCGCCCGAACTGGCGTGGCTTGCCGGCTGGTGCTGCTACCAGCAGGGGAAGATTCGCGAGGCGATCCACTGGGAGCAAATGGCGATCGCCCTCGGTAGCGTCGAGGGCTGTAACGTCGGGGCCGGCAGCGCAGCCAGCAGCCGGATCAGCTTCCGGCACCTGCCGGCGTGGTACGAAGGGCCGTACGACGTGCTGCGTTATGCGTACGCCAGGCTGGGGGATGCTGCTGCGGCCGACTGTGCTCAGCAGCAATACGAGCGGGCGCTGCGAGCCCGCCAGGCTCCGCTATAAGCCGCTTGTCGGCGGACACAAGTTGCGGCACTTTGGCGGTCGGTCGCGTCAGCCGCATATCGGTTTGCGACCTACCGCAGGATCGTGTCTGTTTCCGCCTCAGCGATCTGGGATGGTTCTTCGTCGGCAACGGTGTCGCGGAGCCGGGCGCGGTAGACGGGCCGATCGAGGGCGACGTAGGTTCCTCCGCCGGGGATCGTTTCAGTCGCCGTGACTTGCGATTCGCCATTGGTCGCGATCGGAGGCATATCGCTCAAGGCGAGCTTCCGCTCGACAAACACGACGCGGTGGAAGCGGCCTGCGGTGTCTTTGGCAGCGACATGGGCGCCGAGTTCTCGCAGCAGATCCTTAATCGCCGCTTCATCCTGTTTGGCCAGATGGGCCCGCACGCGGGAATTGATCGTGGTCGGAGATTGCCGCACCCAGCCTTTGGGGACCCAGTGCAGGTTTCCCTCGGCGTCGAGGGCCGCCAGGCGATGGACCCGCACTTCGCTGGGATGCAGCCGATCGGTGAAGACGCGGTAGTCGGTAAACGGCCAGGCTTCGACGCGGGCGATGACGCAGATAAACAGAAAAGTGGCGAGGCCGACGATCACACGACGAGCCCAGAGCGTATCCCCCAGCGCCAACTGCTCGACGAACATGGGACGGGGAAGCACCGCTTCTGTCGTCTCAGACGCAGGCGACGACTTCCAGCCGAGTTGGCGAGCGAGTGGCCGAGTGAGCGCCCGCAAGGGTGCCGTCATCCAGAGCACGGTGGGCCAGTCGAGGAACACGAGCAACGTGCTGCCGAAGTAGGGAAAGAAGTTGATGTGCATGGTGGCATAGATCGAGCCGTGAAAGCCGATCGCCGACAGGACAAACAGCCACCGCCAGCGGGGAAAGTACACCACGGCAAAGAAACCGAGTTCCAGGACGAGCGTGGCGATCTGCAAGAAGAGGCAGAGCCAGTACGACTGCGCGACCCAGGCCCCGGCGGGCGAATCGACGAGCAGGTGCTTCGAAAGCAAGTGTCCCTGCAGCGTGTAGCCGTCGGCCCATAGGAGGTGCGAGGCAAGCTTGCAGTAGCCCGCGCCGAAATACGCAAGACCCAATGTCAGCATAATCAGCATCCGTGGCCAAGCGCTGATGACAGCCGTGTCGCCCGCAGTTTCCGGCCACGAGTGCACGCGCCACCGCCAGTTGCGCATTCGCCAGCCGTCGAAGCCGTAGACGCCAACTCCCGGCGCGATCGCCAAAATGCCGAGCACGAGGACGACGATGTTCTGCGAATGCACGACGTAGTTGGTATGCGGCGACTTGCCGAAGCCGAGATACGTCCCCATGTAAAGAAAGAACGCGGCGCAGGCGACCGACGCGCTGGCGCGGGTGAAGACGCCGAGCGCCGTCAGGGCCAGGGCGGCGAGCAGGATGTGCTGCACGACCTGAAACAGCTCGGCACTGATCAGCGGAATCTGCAAAAGTTCGAACAGCGGCGTCGGGTACCACGTCGTCCCGTCAAACTTCTTGGCGTACGCCGCGCCGGACGAATAGATCGTCCAGAACAGGCTGGCGCAATAGAGGAAGCGAAACAGGCTGAGCGACTGGGCGGCTTCCGGCTGAAAGTAGTGGTTGACGAGCAGCCGGTCGACATACCGGCGCGTGGCGGCGACGAATTCTTGGAACATGGCCCCTCCTGTGGGCGCTTGTTCTGTGGGATTGTCCGGCGGGATCGGATGCCGTCTGGCACGCTTCGCAGCGCCAGCGGCGGCGGCGGCGCGAACCTTACCGA
>JALORD010000641.1 GCA_025459145.1 Pirellulaceae bacterium
CGAATTGCCGGCTTGCTTGGTAGTGACCTCGACCTCCAGCCAGCGGTGGTTCCGTCCGTCGATCACTTCGGTCCCCAACATCCGAACTCGGGCGTTGTAGTTTAGTTCGCCCAGGATCGGCACATCGCTCTTGATTTCGCCAAAGAAGGGCGCCGAGAACTTGGGGATCCTAGGGAACTTGATCGCTCCCAGATAGCGGACCCCCATTCCGTCTGCTGGTAACGTTGCCACGTCGAGCGGATCCGCCTCGAGCGGCAGTTCCAGGATTCGCTGGTTCGTCGCCGTCAGTCGATCGAGGGGCACGACGCCGACTGCCATCGGCTGTTTGAATTCGGTGTGCGCGGCAATCTTGAGCTCGGCGGCGAGTTGCGGACAGTCGAGATGCAGACTTACAAACGAGAACGGCACGGTTTCGCTGCGTTTCACTTGTAGCAGGGTCTTATTCTTGGGCTGCTGGACGGGCGCTGACGCACCGCTTCGTTGCTCGGCCTCAATGACCATTCCTGTCCGGAGTCCACTCCCGGGATTGATCGTCGCGAGGGTGTACCTGGTCGGCTCCGGCAGCGAAGCACGAATCGTCCGCATCGGGGCAGGCGCGGCCTGGCAATCTGCATCGAACAGCAGCACTAGCGCCGTATGAATGCCGATCCTGTCGCGCGGCAGTGTCAGGCGAATCCTCCGGGCGGGTTCGATAAGCCGATCAGCCGCCATGTCGAACTCCGCCACGAGGGACAATGGCGGCGATTCGGGGAATTCGCGGGCGAGAGCGGCCGCGATCGCAGTACTGGTGGCTTCGATCCATCCCCGCTCGATCACCAGCCGATGGTGCTGGCGGTACTCATGCGTGTCGACGAGCAGATGGGCCGTCTCGCGGTAGTCGGCCGCCTTGTCGGTCAGTTCCAGTTTAAGCCAGCGATGGGGCTTGCCCTCGACCATTTCGTCGACGAGCGTCGAGATTTCCAGGTCAAAGTACTGAGGAGTGATGCCCGTTGCCGCGACGGAACTATCGTCGCCCCCCGGAGCTCGGTCGCCGTTGTCGGGCGGCAGCCGGGATGTGAGCGACCCCGAGTAGTTGACCCACTGGCCAGGCTCGGGAATGCGGGGAAACTTCCATAGCGTGGAGAACCGAAGCATTGGTTCGACCGATTTGGTCTCCCCCGCTTCGACCACGATGGTTTGCTCGATCCCCCAATCGTGCTGCTCGACGGGCCATGGGTCGGGGGCCCGCACGAGCTTGTATTGTCCGGGTGCAAGAGTAATGGCCCCCTCATGCAACGTGACCGGCGAACCACCGTCGGTGGGAACGGCAAGCAACGCAGAATCCTGGAGAATTGCTTGGACCAATCCGGCATAGATCGGGTCATCGCTTTTGATTTCAATCGTGCCGGTCGCCAGGGCGGACTCGGGGATACCGCCTGTCGTCGACGAACTGGTTAGTGGCGGAGTGGGTCCTGGGGGCACGGGTGCTGGGGACTTGGAAGGCTGTCTCAGTCCCCAAATCGCGAGCACCAAGAGCAAAGATAGCGCACTCCCCGCAGTCAGCCAAATCAATCGCCGGGTTAAAGAGTCGGCCCGTTGTCCGAAGAGCCGAAGGTTGGGCTCGCGCTCATCGTCCTCGTGGAAATCAAGCTCAGAAATTGCAATGGCGGCGGTCGAGTATCCAGGCATCTCGATCACGCCCGCGATGGGCGGGGGAACTACCTCGCCGAGTTCCGGATCGTAGCTTGCGCCGCCGGGTGTTGTCGCATGGAGGGGTGGCCCAGCAAGACCTGCCGCCGGAATGGTCGGATCGGCAAACGCCGTCTGGCCCGCCACGCGCTCGAGCAGCCGGCCAAGGTTCGCTGCCGCGCACCACGGGCGAAGCGTCTCGGCGACCGTCAGCATGGAAGCAGGTCGCGCGTGCGGATCGAGGTTCGTCATCCGGGCAATGAGTTGCCAGATGTCCGGCGGCACGTCGGGGCGAGCGGCCCGTTCCTCGTCTCCGAGCAGTACCGAATGGCCCGAACGACAAGGAACGCGGCCGAGCAGGATCTCGGCGAGCGTCACGCCGAGGCTGTAAACGTCGGTGCGGGCATCGACCTTGCCGCCCGGCGCCAGTTGCTCGGGCGCGACATAGAGCAGTGTGCCAAGCACTTGATCGGCCCGCGTCAGCCCGTGTGACTGGCCCCAATCGGGTCGAAAATGAGCCAGCCCCAAATCGAGCACCTTCACCTTACCGCCGGCGAGCAGCATCAGATTCGACGGCTTCACGTCGCGGTGAATCACGTCGTTCTCGTGGGCGTGATGCAGACCAAGAGCTGCCTGCCGCACAAGTTCGCAGGCCTCGGGCAGACCCAGCGGCCCCAGGCCGCGCACCAGCCGGGCCACGTCGATGCCGGCGAGATACTCCATCACCAGGAAGTGGGTTCCGCGGTCTTCCCCAGCGTCGAGCGCGCGGACGATATGCGGATGTTCGAGCTTGCCGACCGCCTCGATCTCGACCTGAAAGCGCGCCACAGCGCTGTCATCCTGACTGCGTTCCCCCTTGAGCAGCTTGATCGCCACCGACTTTTTCAGGCGCAGGTGCCGCGCGAGATAGACCGCTCCCATGCCCCCCTCGCCCAGCTTTTTCTGCAGTTCATAGTTGCTGATCAGTCGGCCGGTGTCGGCACTGCTTTGCTCGGAACTGCCGCCGGGCGTCGCTCTCGAGTGCAGATTTCCAATCACCCCGAGCGCC
>JALORD010000642.1 GCA_025459145.1 Pirellulaceae bacterium
GCGCGCGTACTCGATGATCTGAGCAACCAGTTCCTCGTAGTCACGCGCATAGCGATCGTCGAGTTCGATGGTCAGCAGATCGAGGCCGACAAGCAACTGTTCCATTCGTTCCAGGAATAAGGGGACCAGATCGCCAGTGATCACATGGCCGTGCTGGGGCGCGATTGTCAGGACGGCGGGAGTCAGGGCGCGGATCTGGCGAATCGTATACCGCAGAATTTCGCGCGAGGGCATGTAGATCTGGTGGAATTGGGCGATTCCCTGCCAATCTGCCTCTTCGGCGAACAAATGCACTCGGCCGAGTTGATTCAGGCCGCCGAATAAGTCGCCGCTAAAGAGTATCCGCGACTCGATATCGTACCAAGCCATGGCCCCACGAAAATGGCAAAACGGCGTCGGGACGGGCTGCCAGGCGATGCCATGCGGCAGGATCTGCTGTCGACTCCCGATTGCTGAGGGAAACAGAACCTTGCCGGGCTGCACCGAGAGATGCTGGACCAGCCGCCAGGTATCTTCGGTCAACATCACCGTCGCAGCCGGATTGGCGCGACACAGGACCGGCAGGTTGCCGGTAACATCGGGATCCTGATGATTGACGGTGATGTATTCCGGCCCTTCATTGCCAGTCAGAGCGTTCAAGTTGGCCTCGACCACCGCCGCGTCGAACTGCGATCCAGGATCGACGCAAAAGCCGATTCCTTGCCGTGGCCCGGAAAAGATTCTTAAGTACGTGTTGCACTGCAACATGGAAGCCGGATTGCGATAGCCAATCATCCAGCAATCCTTGGCGACGATGAGTGGTTGGCTGGCAGAGTGGTGAATCCCGCTCGCATTGGAACTCGTATTCATGACGATGGTTCTCCCGTTTGATACTGCGCACTGACGCTCAGGACGAAACGCGCTGGCTTGGCATCCCAGATTCGGCCGCAGACTCCGTACGACGGTGAAACACGAACGGAAGCATCCGCTCCAAGAATGTCCACACGCCTGGAGCCGGCGTCTCCTCGGCTGACGGCGACGGCGGCCCAATTCCCGCAAGTATGATTGGCGGCGGCGCATCGGCCGTGCGTTCCCAGGCGCGCACGCCGCAGAAAGCAGCCAAACCACCCTGAGCTGCCACCACTTCTCTCCACCGCGCGATGTGGGTCTGCGAGACCCCGGCGGGCCGCACCGTCTCCAGATGCACATGCCGATCGGTGTAGCGGATTCGGGCGTCTACCGTCAGCCGTCCCGAAGCCGAATACTCGTACTTAACTTCGACCGGCCATCGGTCGGCCATGTCGGGCGGCAGGTCCTGGAGGATCACACGACCGATCGTCACGCACTTCGACGGGTGGGAATGGTCGCCTTCAAGCACATTGAAAGCGATCCCCTGACCCGCGACGCGTTTGCCCATGAATTCACGCGTCGCCGTAGCGGGCAGCGGTGTTCCTTTGGGAATCAGCACTTTATTGACGCGCTCGCCCGTTGTTTGGTCGGTGCCCTCAATACCGAGGCTGTGGGTGCTAAAGCTGGAAATCCGAAGCGGGGGTGGTCCCGCCTTGCCCGCTTTGATTCGCGCCGCATAGAGAGCGGCCCCTCGCGCGACGGCTTCATCGGCACAAACCCGGTCGTCGGGCAGCCGGCCGCAGTGCCTGGCAAGCGCCTGGCGGATCATGGGCATCCGGGTCGCTCCGCCCACGAGAAGCACGTTGTTCACGTCTGACCAAGCCAGACCCGCCCCTTGCACCACGCGATCGCAAATTGCGAGGGTCCGGGCAACAAGGTCGGCAGTCATCCCCTCAAACCATTCGCGCGTGATGAGCTGCTTCTCGACTTGGCCACGCCAGGATAATGCGACCGAAGTGTGCTTACGTACCCCCAATGCCAACTTGGCCTGCCCCGCGCGCTCGACGAGCTGCTCCAGGAGTGCGGGATCGGTACGGGGATCGGCGTTCGTCTTGCGAATGAATGGCTCCGCCAGAAAGTCAACCAGCCGCAGGTCCCAATCGTGCCCGCCGAGAAAAGAGTCATGATCGGTGGCGACCAGCGAGATGTGCTCGGGGCTGATCCAAAGCAGCGAAGCTTCAAAGGTGTATCCGCCCAGATCGTAGACCAGCACCGCGTGCGGTTGGCCACTTTGGGAAGCAGGAATAGGCCCTACCGTGGTCAAGGCTGACGTATGCTCGGCAAAGGCCAAAGCCGCAGCGATGGGCTCATTGACCAGATCGACTAATGCCAGCCCGGCGATTTCGGCCGCTATCGCTGTTGCATGTCGCTGGGCCTCGTTGAAATGAGCTGGCACGGCAATGACCACGCCCGCTTTGGCAATCGGGTCAGGGCACCACTCACGCCGGATGGCATACAGGAGGCAGGCCTGCAACACTTCCGGCGAGAACGTCTCGCCACCGATCCGCTGATCGTAGTCGGGCCTCCCGATCTGTTGCTTTACGCAGGCGGCAAGCCTTTCGGGATGCATCCGTCCGCGCAGCTGAGCCTCGCGGCCTATGACGACGCGATCGTCTCCCAGGAGTACGACACTGGGGACCAACGACTCCCCTTCACGCATCCGCAGGATTTCCGTATGGCCGGCCGGGCTGACGAACGCGGCGATCGTGTGCGTCGTTCCGAGATCGATACCCAAGAACTTTGGAATCGACATGTCGGGCAACTCCCAGTTATTCAGGTGCGACACCACTCCCGAGCTTTCTGCAATCGGTCGACGCAAACACCATG
>JALORD010000643.1 GCA_025459145.1 Pirellulaceae bacterium
ACCCGTACCAGAGACCGCACCGCCCGCTGCAACAACTCCCGTCGTGCCGCCGGTGGCAGGCTTGCCGCCGGTTGGTCCGCCGGCAGAAACGACCTCCATCCAGCCGCAGCCAAATCTCCCGCTGACGATTCCCGGCCCGGGCGCCACGACTCCTCCCGCGACGGGCATACTATCGCCGCAACCGGTTAGTCCGGTGCTTCCCGCCGGCACTTCGCCTCCGCAGCTTCATGACCCGGCCGGGTATGCGTCATCGTTTGGGAGCGGCTTGCAAGGCAGTATGGGGGGCAACCCGCGGTATATCGCCTCGCAGAACGTCGTCCTCACCTGGTCGGAAACGAAAGACGCGGTCTGGGGCTACAGCAAGTCGTTGGGCCGCTGGGCCAAGCAAACGCTCGACCCGCCGGCGACGAAGGAGAATGAAGTACCCGTAGTCGGCGATGGTGTCGCGGTTTGGCAGATCGGCACAACGTTTTACGCCTTTAGCGGCTCAGCGGCTCGCTGGGATGTGCTCAAGCTCCCGGCCGAGAGCAAAGCCAGACCTGCTGTCGATGATAATTACGTCCTCGTCATGGATGGGGACGAGTTGCATACGTTTTCGGTGGAGACGGGCGGCTGGTCTTCGCCCCAAGACGCCCCCGCGACGAGTTACGATGCCAGCGCGACGAGCGGCACCAGCGAAGTACGCAGCTTTCGACTGCAGCACGCCAATGCCGTGACGCTGGAGCAGACGATCTTGCGGCAACTCTTTGCAGACGAGCTCCGCATCACTGCCAATCACACGGGGATGGGCGACACGATCATCGCCCGCGGGAAACCCGAGGCTCTCGATCAGCTTGAGGCCTTGCTCAAGGAACTCGACCGGCCGGCTCAGCGTGCCACGGGGAGCGGCCGCTCGCCGGGACGCCTGCCGGGCGGCTCGGGAAGTATGGACAGCTTGGGAGGATATGACGCGGGGGATATGAGCAGCGGCGCGATGCCCGACATGGGATACGGCATGGAGGAAGGAATGACGGGGATGCCAGGAATGCCGGGCGGGATGTCCGGGCGTCCCGCGTCGCGAGCCCAGTTGCAGCGCGACTTGGAGGATGCCGAGCGTCGAGCCGCCGAACTGGCCAGGCAACTTCGCGAGAATCGACCCCAGGGGAGCTCGGGCCAGTCGCCCGCGGCCCTCGAACAAGCCGTCGCCCAGGCCTTTACCGCCCGGCAGAACCTGCACCGGCACGACCTGGCGGCGCTGGAACAGCGCCTCCAGTCAACCCGCGAAACGCTCACCATGCGCGAGCGGATCAAGCAGCAGATCATTGAGCGGCGGGTCGCGGATTTGCTGAATCCGAATCTGCAGTGGGATTCGCCGCCGACGGCAGCCGTGCCTGCTCCTCCTGCGATTGCGCGGCCAGCAACTCCAATGGCGCCGGCGACAGAAATGAACCCCGCCCTGAAATTCGCGAGCGACCTCCGCGGCACCTGGCTACAAGTCGCCCAGGAGCGCAACGGCGAGGCGAGCCTCGTGAAGCCGGGGACGATCTTTACGCTCACGTTCGACGGCAACCGTTACACGCTCCGGCAAGGAACCGAGAAATACGCGAGCGGAACATTCAAAGTGGGTGGCGCAGTCGGCAACAGCCGCGAGCTGGATACCGTGCGGACGTGGCTCAAAGGCGAGACCGAAGAGACGCAGCGGCCGCATCAGGAGTTAGGTCTGGCCAATTTGGATCAGTACACGCTCCAGTGGTGCTACGGCGGCCTGCGGGCGAACGAGCGGCCCGACCAACTGGCGACGAGAAAGAACGACGGTCGGCTGCTCACCGAGTGGCGCCGTTTCTCGGACGAACCGCTGAGCGACGAGCAGTTTCGGAGTATCGATCTGGAGGCCCTGACCGAACCGGTTCTCGCACCACTAGCCCGCTCGCCACTTGCGACGCCGGTCGCGATCGGCGAAGCCGTGCAAATTCGCATCACGGGTCTCGAAGAAGTTACTTGCACCAACAGATGGCCAGGTTCTGAGCCGGTCACGCTGACCAAGACAAGTGACTGGAGCATTCGACCCGAGAACTCGCTCTCGCTGATGCTGAGCAACTTTCCGGGGCGTGGGCAACTCCAGTTGTCGGCTCAACTTGAGGTTCCCGCGCTCTCGGCGCGGGCGAGCCAGTGGGCCGAGCTCAACTACATTCCGCTGCAAATCGCCAGCGAGGATCTAGATAAGGCGGCAGCTGACGGATCTGTCGTGATGGTCGTCTATCTGCCGCACGGGGCGAAGGAACAGGCGTATCCGGCGATGGTCTCGACGCGACAAAGTCCGGGAATCGACGCAGTCGAAGAAGCCAGGAAACGGGGCGACGTGCTGGTTGCCGTGAAGCTCTCGAAAGCTGAGCCCGCCGCGGATGGCGGTGGGGCAGTGGAAAAGCCGGGACCAGCCGCCGGGGAAGCGCCTGCACCCCTTCCAAACGCGGGAGGCAATCGGTCGTCAGCTGGCGACTCGCCGCTCATCCTCGCCCGCTCCGAGGAGTTTCAGCAGCGGCTGAGCGAGTTGCACCACAAGGTGGCAGCCGCCCAGCGGATTGTGGACCAGCATAAGGCGCTCGCCGCGGATGGCAACCCACAACCGCAACGATTCGTGGATAACGCGCTGGCGGACCTGCGCTCGTGGCAGAACAAGCTTGATCTGGCCAAGGCCGAGTATGCGGCCCAAGTGAAACTGCTCGAATCGAAT
>JALORD010000644.1 GCA_025459145.1 Pirellulaceae bacterium
CAGCTGGCGACGCTTTTGGGCTGCGATCCGGACGAGATCGTGTTCACCTCTGGCGGGACGGAGAGCAATAACCTGGCAGTCAAAGGCGTCATGCTCGGGCAATCGCCGGCCGTGGGCGGACACATCGTGATCTCGGCCATCGAGCACTCGAGCGTTGTCGAGTCAGCCCGGTTTCTCGAACGGATGGGCTACGACCTGACGGTGGTTGGCGTCACCGGGCAGGGAGTCGTGCAGCCTGCCGCGGTCCGGTCGGCGATCAGGCCGGAAACGCGACTCGTCAGCATTATCCACGCCAACCACGAGATTGGCACGATTCAGCCGCTGCGGCAGATCGCCGATATCTGCCACGAACACAACATTCCCCTGCATACGGATGCCTCGCAAAGCGCGGGCAAGATCGGGACGCTGGTCGATGAGCTGGAGGTCGACTTGCTAACCGTTTCCGGCCACAAGCTCTACGCTCCCAAGGGAGTTGGCGCGCTGTATGTGCGGAAGGGGGTGGAACTCGAACCGATGCAGCATGGCGGCGGGCAGGAAGCGGGTCTGCGTGCCGGGACCGAGAATGTCGCGGCGATTGTCGGCCTGGGGCGGGCGGCCAGCGTTGCGGCCAAAAGTCTCGATGCGGCGGCCGAACGCATGACGATGCTCCGCGACCGCCTGTGGCAGCAACTCTTGGCCGAGATCGGCAATCCGCTCCTCTTGCACGGCTCTCTCGCCGAACGGCTGCCGAATGTGCTGTCGGTCAGTTTTCCCGGCGTCGCGGCGCACGAGATCCTGGCCCGAGTTCCCGAACTGTGTGCCAGCACGGGAACGGGCTGTTTTAGCCAGACGGAGAATCTCTCGCCCACGCTGGCCGCGATGGGTGTAAGCATCGACCAGGCCCGCGGGACGATCCGCCTCAGCGTAGGCTGGTATACCAGCGAAGAAGAAGTCGACCGCGCGGCGAGCCTGCTGCTCGGCGCGTGGGAAGCACTTCGCATTTGAGGCCCTTCGCATTCATGGAGAAGCTGCAATGTTCCGGCACTCGCGACGCAAGTTTCTGGCGATGACGGTGGGAACTGCCGTGGTCGGTCTGGGGGGCCCGGTCCCGAGATCGGCGTGGAGCCAAGAGTCGTCGGCAGGCCGTCGCGACGTGGCGTGGCTCGCGGAAATTCAAACCCCTCCCGCAAAGCTACCCGCCGATGCTCCGAAGCTCAGCGAACTACTCGTCGATCGAGCGGGGGAACCGATTGCCACCCGTGAGGCCTGGGAAGTCCATCGTAAATCGCTCCGCCAGAAGTGGCTCGAGTTTCTCGGTCCAATGCCGGCCGAGCGTGAGGACGCCGCCGGCAAGCTGCGCGCTGCCAAGCTGGAAGTGCTGGCCGAGGACCATCCCGACGGCGTGATTCGCCAGCTCGTGCGGTACGAAGTCGAGCCCGGCCTTACCACCGAGGCGTATCTGCTGCGGCCGGCGAAAATCGAGAAGCCAGCGCCGGGTGTCGTCGTCTTCCACTCGACCGTCAACCATTCCATCCGCCAGCCCGCCGGCGTCGAAGGAGCCCCCGAAAAGGCGTTCGGCCTGCGGCTGGCCCGCCGCGGCTGTGTCGCCTTTTGCCCGCGGAATTACCTCTGGCCGACGACCGACAAAATCTCGGCCCAGGGGGAAGCCGACAAGTATCTGGCCCGCGTTCCCGGCAGCCGGGGAATGACGAAGATGCTCTACGACGGGCTCGTGGCGACCGATATCCTGGCGAGCCAGCCCGGCGTCGATCCCGAGCGGCTGGGCGCGGTGGGGCATTCGCTGGGAGCCAAGGAAGTGCTGTACCAGGCGGCGTTCGACGAGCGGATCAAGGTTACCGTGAGCAGCGAAGGAGGCATCGGCACGCGGTTCTCGAACTGGGAAGCAGATTGGTATCTGGGCCCCGCGATCAAGGAAAACGGGTTTACCCGCGAGCATCACGAGCTCTTGGCCCTGGCGGCCCCGCGGCCGTTTTTGCTCGTTGGCGGAGAGTCGGCCGACGGCGATCGGGGCTGGCCCTTCATTGAGGCGGCGCTCCCGGTTTATCGACTGTACGGCGAACCGGCGCGGGTCGGCCAACTCAACCATCGACAGGGACACGCCGTGCCGCCGGCGGCCGAAGCGCGGATCGAGGAGTGGCTGCTGACGTACTTGTGAACGGAGGCGGCAGGCAACTGCAACCCCGCTCGCCGACCGACTCACGCGGCCTCGTCGGCCCTTGACCACCTGGGATAGTGGCCTGAGAATCGAGGTTTCCCTCTTTCCCGAGATTTTCCGCATGCCTGTGACGTCGCCGAGTGCTCCGGCCTCGATGCAAGTGCCGGACGCGGCTGGCCGGTTCGGTGCGTTCGGCGGCCGCTACGTTCCCGAAACGCTGACCCGCGCGCTCGAAGAGCTGACCAGCGAATACGAGCGAGCCCGGCAGGATCCGACGTTTGCCGCCGAACTGGATGACCTGTTCGCCAACTACGTCGGCCGCCCTTCGCCGCTCTATTTTGCCCGCCGGCTGACCGAACAGTGCGGCGGAGCACAGATCTGGCTGAAGCGCGAGGATCTGAACCACACCGGCGCGCACAAGATCAACAACACGCTCGGCCAGGCGCTGTTGACCATGCGGATGGGCAAGCGCCGCGTGATTGCCGAAACCGGCGCGGGTCGGCCAACTCAACCATCGACAGGGACACGCCGTGCCGCCGGCGGCC
>JALORD010000180.1 GCA_025459145.1 Pirellulaceae bacterium
ACGCCGAAGCACGAGTCAAACAGGATCGGCAGGACCTTCAGCCCATGCTTGTCGGCGGTCGCCAGGAAATCCTCGAACCGCGTCAAAAACGTTTTCGGCGCATGCTGGTAGACCAGCGATTGGAGGAAGACTCGCACACAGTACCGTGGCTCCATCGCGCATAACGCGAGGCGCACTGTACTACCAATGTCGAAGATCGTTAACGTTTTCACAAAGTCGAGCGACCAACGGGAGCGAACCACTTCCACCGAGCGGTGGCTCGCATTTGGTTGGCGGCCCTGCCGCCCTCTGAATCGCGGCCATAAGCCCTGTCCCCATTTCATCTTACATCCGCCGTTCGTCCCCAGGGTTTCGTTTCTGCAACTTTCCCCGTGCGTTTTCCCGCGTCACAGGAATTACTCTATGGGCTGTCGGTATTTCGCGCACGATGAAGAGGGGAAAATATGACTACGCAGAACTCGGCCGCCGGCCAGACTCCGGCGGCCGACGACGTTAAGGCCGTCCAGCGGCTCCGAGAGGCCCACCAGCGGATCCTCGGCGAGTTGCAGAAGGTAATTGTCGGTCAGTGCCAGGTGATCGACGAGATGATGATTGCCATTTTCGCCCGGGGGCACTGTCTCTTAGTGGGGGTACCCGGGCTGGCCAAGACCCTCCTGGTGAGCACATTGGCCCGGTCGCTTTCGCTGAGCTTCAAGCGGATCCAGTTCACGCCCGACCTGATGCCCTCGGACATCACGGGCACCGAGATCCTGGCCGACGACCCGGTGAGCGGCCAGCGGCAGTTCAAGTTCCTCCGTGGTCCGGTCTTTGCCAACATCGTGCTGGCCGACGAGATCAACCGCACCCCGCCCAAGACCCAGGCCGCGTTGTTGGAAGCAATGCAGGAGAAGAAAGTTTCGGCCGGTGGCGAGGATTTCCCGCTGCAAGAGCCGTTTTTTGTCCTGGCCACGCAGAACCCCATTGAGCAGGAAGGCACGTACGCCCTTCCGGAGGCCCAGTTGGATCGCTTCCTCTTCAACATCGTGGTCGACTACCCGAGTTGGAACGAGGAAATCCAGATCATGAAGCGGATCTCGGGCGATTTCGAGCCGGAACTGGCCCCGGTATTGGGCCGCGAGGAGATCCTGACGCTCCAGCACCTGGTTCGCCGGGTGCCGGTGGCCGACCATATCTACAACTATGCAGCCCGGCTGGCCCGCTCCACCCGGCCCAACGACCCCGACGCCCCGGAGTTCATCCGCGACTGGCTGGCGTGGGGCGCGGGGCCGCGGGCGAGCCTGTTCATGATCACCGCCGGGAAGGCCCGGGCGATTCTTCGGGGCCGGTTCCACGTGGCCAGCGAGGACGTGCAGGCCGTGGCGCCCGCCATCCTGCGGCACCGCATCATCCCCAACTTCGCCGCGCGGAGCGAAGGGATGACGGCCGAAACGATCATCCGCAAACTCCTGGAAACCATACCCACCGACGAGCGTCTTTATGATGGTCGAACACAGCCAGCGCAAGCTGCGGTACCTTGACCCGGAAGTCCTCCAGAAGATCGGCTCGCTGGAACTGGTGGCCCGCGAGGTGGTCGAGGGGATGCGGGTGGGCGTGCACAAAAGCCCGTTGCGGGGCTTCAGTTCGGAGTTCGCCTTTCACCGGCCCTACGTGTCGGGCGACCCGCTGCGGCACCTCGACTGGCGGGTTTACGCCCGGACCGGCCGTTACTACCTGAAGCAATATGTCGCCGAGACCGACTTCACAGCCCACCTGTTGCTGGACGCCAGTTCGTCGATGCACTATCGCAGCCGGGCGGTGAGCAAGCTGGAGTATGCAAAGTTCCTCGCGGCCAGCCTCGCCCACCTGATCGTTACGCAGCGCGACACGGCGGCCTTGGCGGTGTTCGATTCCCAGTTGCGGCGGTACATCGAGCCTTCGAGCACGATGTCGGTCGTGCGCGACATCGCCTTGGAACTGGAGCGAGTCGAGCCGCTGCCACGGACCGACGTGGCTGCGATCCTGCACGAATTCGCCGGGCGGATCACGCGGCGCGGGTTCGTGATCCTGTTTTCGGACCTGTTGGACAACATCGACGGGTTCGTCAAGGGGCTCGACCACCTGCGGTTTTGCGGTCACAACGTGATCGTGTTCCACACGCTCGATCCCTACGAGCTGACGTTTCCGTTCGACGGGACATGCCGGTTCAAGGGACTGGAGAAGGTTGAGCAGCTTGTGACGCGGCCCAAGCGGGTCCGCGAGGCATATCTGGCCGAGTTGGAAAAGTACCTCAAGCAGATCCGGGACGCGTGTCGGCGGAGCAAGGTCGATTACGTATTGGCCGACACGTCGCGGCCGGTCGACGCGGTGTTGTCGGCGTACCTGATGGCCCGGCTGCAAAGTGGGTAAGGGAGGGATTGAGCTTAATGGAAACGCTGCGATGCGCGAAAATCCCCTGCTTCCGACCAACCTTCGGTCGCTGCCCGGCCAGGGTCGGGGTGACGGGCGGGAAGGCTGATCATGGCGACGTGAGAGCGCATCAGGGGCTCGCTGCAGGCCGCCCTGGCCGATCCGAGAACGGGAGACAATCGGTTGCGGTGCCCCCTCTCCCGAAGGGAGAGCGGGACGTGTGGCTACGCCTGTCTCTCGCGGTCATGTCGCTGGCCCTGTTGATTCCCGCCCTCGCCAAGGCCGGCACGGTAGAGACACTGCAGGGGCGAACCGAGGGCCAGGTCGTTCTGGGCGCTGAGGCCGTAACGGTTAAGGGCCATTCGGTTCCGTGGGCGGAAGTCCTGTGCGTCCTGGCCGACCCAGCCGGCAGCACCCTGCCGCGGCCGAACTTAGTGCGACTCCGCAACGGCGAGGTCTGGGCGGGGCAGATCCTCACGTCCTCGGGCAAGCAACTGGAAGTCCGATGCGACTGGTTCGGCAAACGCCCCGTGGATCTCGAGGGGTTGGCCGTGCTCGAATTTCTCCCCAACGTGCCGACGCGAGTCATCCCGAAACGGCAGACGCTCTACCGCGAACAGGGCGAGCCGGTGCCCGGCGCGCTCATGTGGCTGGAAAAGGACGCCCTGGGGCTGGACTGCCCGCTGGGGCCGACGACCGTGAAGCGCGAGGGCCTGGTGCGCTATGTTCTCGACGACAAGCCGCCGGGCGCCCCGGCTCAGGACAACGACGAGGTGGGCCTGATCGACGGCAGCGTTTTTCGGGGCAAGATCGAGCCGGAGAAAGATGGCCTGCGGATGATGCACCCGGTGCTGGGCCGCCTGAGCCTGCCGGCCACCGCCATCCGTTTCGTGATCCGGCACACCACCGCGGCCCGCGACATGACCGAGCTTTCGCCGCTGACGCTGGAGACCGGCGAGGGCATTCTGGCCAAGGGCCGCGTTGCCCCCAGCACCGTCTCCCCGGCGTCGTTCGCCCCGGCGGGCGATGCCGCCGCAGTGGCCCGCGTGGGCGTCGCCTGCGCCAAGATCGTGAGGATCGAACCCCAGATCAAACTGCGATATGCCCTGCCGGAGCGCAACGGGCAGAGACTGCTTTGGCGGACGTCGCTTGCTCCGGTCGATGGCGCGCGGGGCGATACCCAAATCAAGGTCTCGGTGGGCGGCAAGCCGGTGCTGGAAAAACTGCTCACCGCCGCCGACCAGCCCGTGGCTATCAACGTTGAACTGCCCTCGGGCGACGACCTGACGATCGACGTCGATTTCGGCGCGCTCCTGCGGTTCCCCTGTGGCGTGCTGCTGCTTGATCCGCGACTGGTCCTGGTGGAGTAACATGCAATTCCTCAATCCGTGGCTACTCTTGGGTCTGCTGGGGGTTTCGATCCCCATCGTTATCCATCTGCTCAATCGCTTCCGCTACCGCGACATCGACTGGGCGGCGATGGACCTGCTCCGCCGGGCCTTGGTGGTCCGAGCGCGGCGGGTGCGGCTGGAAGACCTGATCCTGTTGGTGCTGCGGTGCGCGGTCCTGGCCCTGTTGGCCCTGGCCATCGCACGGCCTACGCTCACGCCCGAGGGCGGCGCGGCCTGGGCGCCCGGCGGGGCCGATGTCGGCGCGGTGGTGGCCATCGACGCCTCCTTCAGCATGGCCCACAAGCCGGGCGTCTACTCGCGCTTCGACGACGCGATCGAGCGGACCCGCGAGGTGCTCAAGACCTTCAAGCCGGGTGACCCGGTGACCGTCGTTCTGCTGGGCAGCCGGCCGCGGGTCCTCTTCCGCAACACCGGCTACGAGGCCGACCGGCTCGACTCGGTCCTTCAGGCCGCCGCACCCTTGCCCGAGAAAGTCAACCTCGAAGGCTGCCTCAAAGAAATCGAGGGGCTGGTCTCCGAGATCAAGGCCCCGGTTCGCGAGTGTTTCCTGGTGACTGACGCCCAGACAGCCACGTGGTCGGGGCTTTCGGAGCCGGCGAGGGCCTCGCTGGGCCGGATCGCCGAGTCCGGCCGGGTGTTCTTCGTGCCGGTCCCCGCTGCACGGTCGGAAAACCTGTCCGTGGTGCGGTTCGAGTGCCAGTCGGGCGTGATCCGCCGCGGCGAATTGGCCCACTACGTGGCTGCCGTGCGCAACTGCGGCGATCAGCCGCGGCAGCGAGTGACGGTCACGCTCTACTGGGGCGACAAGGCCGTCGATCAGCGGATCATCGACCGCATCGAGCCGGGCAAGACCGAGGAAGCGCCGCTGTACGTGCGGTTCACCGACCCCGGCCCGGTGCGGCTCTCGGTCAAGATTGTCGACGACGATCTGCCGCTGGACAATGTGCGCTCGGCGGTGGCCGACATCCGCGCCCAGGTCCGCGTGCTGTGCATCGAGGGCGCCGCCATCACGGAGGCCGGCGAGGGCGAGAGCCAATTCCTCTGCGCCGCCTTGGAGCTGGGCGAGAGCGGTACGCCGCAGAGCCAGGTGATGATCGATCGCGTGGGGTGGCAGGACTTGGCCAGCCGGCGGCTATCCGATTACCATGTGGCCGCCCTGATCGACGTGCCCGGGCTTGCCGATGAGCAGGTTGAGGCCCTCGGTCAGTTTGTCGACGCGGGCGGCGGACTGCTGTGTTTCCTCGGCCCCAACACGCAACCCGGTGCAATCCACAAGAGCCTGCAGTTTCAAGGCGGCAGCCTCCTGCCGGGCAAGATTCGCGAGGCGGTCGGTCAGGAGAACGAGAAGGCCCAGGAACGCTGGCCCGAACCGGTCCCGGGGCATCCCGTGGCCCAAGTCCTCGCCGGGCTATCGAAGGAGTTCCTGAGCCAGGTGCTCGTGCGCCGCTATTTCCCGCTGGAACTGGCCCCCGGCGCCCGGTCTGTTGTCAAACTCGGCAGCGGCGACGAAGAGGTTCTTGTTGCCGAGAAGCCCCTGGGCCGCGGCCGTGTGGTGCTGTTGACGAGCACGGCCGACCGGGCGTGGAACGATTTGAGCATCCACCCGGTCTATCCGATGCTGCTCAACGGCATGCTCACATTCCTCGGCCGCGCCGCCCACGAGCGTCCGCTGGTGGTGGGTGAGACGCTGGCCCTGCCCTTGCCGCTGGCGGCCGATCGCGGCGAGGCGGTCGCGACCTTCCACGCGCCCGGCGGGGCAGAACGATCGGTCCAGACCATCCGTCGCGATGGGCAGGTTCTGGCCGAGTTGGGCGCGACCGAGCAGCCGGGCTTCTACGAGGTCGGATACTCCGGGGCGACCGCCGCGCTGCCGGTCGCCGTGAATGTCGATCCGGCCGAGTCCAACGTCCATCCCCTGGCCGACGCCGCGGTGGCCGAGGCCCTGCGAGGGCTCTTGGTCAACGTCGTCCGGCCCGACGAAGACCTGAAGTCGGCCATCGAGCGCGGCCGGATCGGTCGCGAAATCTGGTGGGAACTCATGCTCCTGGCCTTAGTGGTCCTGCTGTCGGAGGGTTACTTGGCCTATTGGTTCACCCGCCGGGCGGCGGCCGAGGAGACGCCGGCGAGCGACACGCGACGGGCCGCAACGGTGGTGACGGAAAAGGAAGGGCGGGCCTGCGATGCTCAGACTATGGGGACTTGAGATGCCGGGCGATTTCTACTTCCGGCACGGGCCGCTGGGTTTGGCCCTGGGGGTATTCTTGCCGGCCGCTGCCCTCTATGCCGTCTATCTCTATCGCCGGCAAGGGCTCTTCACCCCGCGAAGCCGTTATGTGCTCGCCGCGCTCCGGGCCGTGGTCTATGCCACGATCATCCTGCTGCTTCTTGAGCCGGTGCTGGCCGTCACCCGCACGATCACCATCCCCAGCAGCATCCTGGTGCTGTTCGACACCTCGGAGAGCATGTCGATCCGCGACAATCCGCGGAAGCCCGAGGAAATGGCCGAGGCGGCGATGGCCCTGGGCAAGCAGCCGATCACATCCGGCGCCGACGGCAACAGCGGTGACTTGCCTGCCGACGTCAAGGCCGCCGTGGCCGGGGCGTCGCGGATCGACCTGGCCAAGGGCGTCTTGCGATTGCCGGCGATGGCACCGCTCGACCGACCCGGCGAGAACTGCCAGGTGGCGTGGTACACCTTCGGCGAGCGGCTCGAGCCGGTGGCTGACACCGGCACGGACGACGGCTCGTGGCTCGACGAGGTCCGCGCCGCGGCCAAGACCACCCGGGTGGGCGATGCCGTTCTGGAGGCGGTCGATCGTCACGGCGGCCAGTCGATCGCCGCGGTGCTGGTGCTCACGGACGGGGCCTCGAATGCAGGCGCCGATCCGCTGGAGGCCGCCGCGCGGCTCAAAGAGCGGGGCATCCCGGTCCATACGATCGGCCTGGGCCTGCCCGAGCCCGACGACGTGCGGATTCAGACCGTGCTGGTGAGCGACACGGTGTTTCCTGAAGACAAGGTCCCGCTGCGCGTGCTCCTCAATTCGCGCGGTTTCCAAGCGCGGAGCGTTACACTGACACTGGCGATTGACGACCGCGAGGTGGCCACGAAGCCTATCGAGCTGACCGGCGGGCCGCAGATGGAAGAGCTGGTCTTCGTACCCAAGCGGAAGGCGGGCGAGGCCCGGCTGGCGATCGAGGTTTCGCGGCTGGCCGGCGACACCTCGATCGAGAACAACCGCGTCGAGCGAAGCGTAAACGTGATCGACGAGAAGATCAAGATCCTCTACGTCGAGGGCAAGCCGCGATGGGAATACCGCTACCTCCGAGGTGTGCTCCTCCGCGACTCGCGGTTGGACGTGAAGTTCTACCTGACCGAGGGCGACCGCGACCTCGCCAAATCATCCCCGCAGCACCTGGACCGCTTCCCCGACGACGCGGCCACCGCCCTCCAGTTCGACCTGGTGATCCTGGGCGACGTGCCGGCCGGCCATTTCAGCCCGCAGCAGTTGGCGCGGATCAAGGAACTGGTCGTTGAGCAATCGGGCTCGTTCCTCATGCTGGCCGGACACGAGCATGCCCCGGCCAGCTATGTCGATACGCCCATCGCACAGCTCCTGCCCGTGAAGCTCGCCGCGGGGGGCCGCGAGCGCGTGGAATCCACCGTGCATTTGCTGCCGACGGAGAAGGAAATGGGCAACCTCCTGGTCTCGCTCGACCCATCGCCCGAAAAGACCCGCGAGATTTGGGCCTTGGTCCGGCCGCTGTACGACGTGCCGCGGCTGGAGGGAGCGAAACGCGGGGCCACGGTGCTCCTGACGCTCTCGAGCGAGACCAAGCAGTCGGAGCCTTATCCCCTGGTGGCCTTCCAGCGCGAGGGGAAGGGCAAGACGATGTTCGTCGGCACCGACCAGCTCTGGCGACTCCGCTTCAAGCGGGGCGACGAGTATCACGCCCGGTTCTGGCGGCAGGCGATCCAGTACCTCACGCTTGCGCGATTGTTGGGCGAGAACAAGCGAATTCGCCTGGAGACCGACCGCAGCCGCTACCGCGCGGGCGAGCGGGTGCAGCTTTATGCCACAGTGCTGAGCGAGGTCTTTGAACCGGTGGAGGCGAAGTCCTATGCCGTGCTGGTGAAGGCGCCGGACCGGGCCGAGCCGACCGCCGTGGACTTGCGGCCGGTGCCCGGTTCGCCCGGCACGTACCAGGGCTTCATCACGGCGGAGAAGCCGGGCAGTTATCAGATCACCAGCGAACTGGCCGACCGCGGCTTCTCCAGCGAGGCCGTGTTTAATGTCGAGGCGGCCAGCCGCGAGATGCTCAACCCCGACATGCAGGCCGACACGCTGCGGCGGTTCGCCGAGACTAGCGGCGGCCGGGCGCTCAAGATCCGCGACCTCGGCAGCTTGGGGCAACTCCTGGAGGTCAAGGCCCGGACCACGAGCGTCCAGCATGAGAACTCGCTCTGGGACCGTTGGTACGTGCTGGCGTTCCTGGCAAGCTGCCTGGGGATCGAGTGGTTTGTGAGGAGGCAACGTGATGCTGCGTGAAATCGATCGCAAACTCCTGGAAACCTGGCGCCGCGAGCGGTCGCTGTTCCATGCCCGGGGATGGTGCCACTTGGCGATGTGGGTCGTGGGGCTGTTCCTCTTCGATCTGGTGAGCGACTGGTCGTTCGGCCTGCCGGGGCCGGCGCGGCTGGTGCTGCTGGCGTCGAACTTGGCGATCCTCGCCTGGGTCGGCTATCACCAGTGGTGGGCCGCGCTCCGCCGCTACGATCCGCTGCGGGTGTCGCTGGCCGTCGAGCGGCTGAATCCCGACCTGAAGAACCTGCTGGTTTCCTACGTCCAACTCGACCTGGGCCGCGACGATCCCAGCCGGGCCTCGCGGCAACTGATCGAGGCTGTGCGGCAAGAGGCGGTGCGGCAGGCCGAGCCGCTTGACTTTCTGGCCGTCGTCGATTTCCGCAGGATTCGCAACCTGCTCTTGGCCACCGCCGTGGTCCTCTTGGCTTTCACCCTTAGCGGCGCCTTTGCGGCCGAGTTCTATCGGGTGCTGGCGATCCGGCTGGCCGATCCCAATTCCTCGCTCGGCTACCCCACGCGAACCCAAATCCTCGAGGAGACCGGCGACCAGAGCGTGCAGCAGGGCAAGCCGCTTCGCTTAAGCCTCACGGCCGGGGGTGAGGTGCCCGACGAGGCGCTCTTGCAGATCCGCTACGGCGACGGCCCCTGGGAGAAGGTCCGCCTGCCGGTCGATGAGGACGACACGTTCACCTACGACGTCAAGCAGTGCTCCGGCAGCTTCGTCTATCGCTTCCGCGTGGGCGACGCCGTTTCGCCGAGGTACTATACGGTCGAGGTCGTGCCCGCGCCGCAGATCGTCCAGTCGATCGTCACGCTCCGCTATCCGAAGTATGCCAACCAG
>JALORD010000645.1 GCA_025459145.1 Pirellulaceae bacterium
GACAATGACGTCTTCGAGCTGTTCTTCAAGCCGGCGGAGTCGTCCCCCGGCTACTACGAGTTTCAGGTAAATGCCGCCGGGGCAGTGCTCGACATGTTCATCGCCGAGCGGGGGAAAAAGCCGTTCGACCAGATGCGGAGCGACGGGCCGTTTCACCTCAAGACTGCGGTCAAGCTCCGCGGCACACTCAACGAGCGGGACGATCGCGACGAAGGCTGGTCGGTCGAAGGGCGAATTCCGTGGACTGACCTGCTTCGCACCGGCGGCCGGCCCGTCGAGAACGAAGTCTGGCGGTTCGCCCTCTGCCGGTACGACTATAACCGGGCCTGGGACGAGCCCGATCTGTCGACGTCGGCCCCGATCAAGACCAAGCCGAGCTTTCACCAGCACGAGGAGTACGCAGCGCTAAAGTTCCTGCCGCAGGCCGCCAGCGACGACAAGCCCTTCGGCATCGAGCGCCGCGTGCCGCTCACCACGTCGCGTGTCGTCGGTTCGCCCGATCCGCCGCTGCCGTACCGGCCGCGGCGCGCTTTTCCCGATCTCAAGCTCAACTTTCCGATCGCGGTGGATCGCGTTCCGGGAGCGAAGACGTTGCTCCTCATCGCCCAGGAGTGGTCGTCGGGGCCGGCGACCGTCTACAAGATCGCCGACGATCCCGCCGTGACCGAGGCCACGCCCGTCCTGACCGTCCCCGAGAAAGGGGTCGCCTACGGCCTCGCGTTTCATCCGAAGTTCGCCGAGAACGGCTATTTGTACCTCGGCTGGAACGGCAAGCTCCCCAATCCGCCGGAAGCGAAAAAGCAGACGATCGTCACGCGGTACACCTGGAACCACGCCGCCCAGACGCTCGACCCAGCCTCGGCCCTGCACGTGATCGCCTGGGAATCGGATGGCCACAACGGCGGCGACCTGGAATTCGGCCACGATGGGATGCTCTACATCACGTCGGGCGACGGCACGAGCGACAGCGACACCAACCTCCGCGGCCAGGACCTCACGCACCTGACCGCCAAGGTCTTGCGGATCGATGTCGACCATCCAGACGAGGGAAAGGCGTATCGCGTGCCGGCCGACAATCCGTTCGTCGGCCAGGAGGGGATCGTTCCCGAAACGTGGGCCTACGGCCTGCGGAATCCGTGGCGCATCGCCGTCGACGCCAAGACCGGCCATGTCTGGGTCACCCAGAACGGCCAGGACCTGTGGGAGCAGGTCTACCTCGTCCGCAAGGGAGACAACTACGGCTGGAGCGTCTACGAGGGGAGCCACCTATTCTACGCAGGCCGCCAGCTCGGGCCGCATCCGCACGTCCTGCCGACCGCCGAGCATCATCATCTCGAAGCCCGCTCGCTCACCGGAGGCGTCGTTTATCACGGGTCGCAATTGCCGGAACTTGCCGGGGCATACATCTACGGCGACTATTCGACCGGCCGCATCTGGGGGATCAAACACGACGGGACGAAGGTCACGTGGCACAAGCTGCTCGCCGACACGACGTTCGCGATCAGCGGCTTTGGACTCGACAGCGCGGGCGAACTGCTCGTCGCCGACCACCGCGGCGGCGGCGAAGGGGCCTACTACTACCTCGATCCGACGCCGACCGACTTGCCGCCGAGCAATTTCCCGAGAAAGCTCAGCGAGACCGGCCTCTTCACGGACGTAGCAAGGCACGCCATGCAGCCGGGCGTGGTCCCGTACTCGGTCAATGCGCCGCTCTGGTCCGATGGGGCCCACAAGGAGCGGTTCATTGCCCTTCCGCACCAGGAGGGGGGCGACATGCGGATCGATTTGTCGCCGAATCGCGGCTGGAATTTTCCCAACCGGGCGGTCCTCGTGAAGTCATTCGCGCTGGAGACGACGCCTGGTGATCCGTCTTCGCGGCGATGGATCGAAACCCGCTTGCTCACCCGGCAGGAAGGAGAATGGGTCGGCTATTCGTACCTCTGGAACGACGAGCAGACCGACGCCGAACTGGTCGCAGCCGACGGGACTGACAAGACTTACGAGCTCCACGTCCCCCGCTCGCGCGAGAATCCCGACGGGCTGAAACGGCAGACGTGGCACTATCCCAGCCGCACCGAGTGCATGGTCTGCCACAGCCGGGCGGCGAATTGGGTCCTGGGGCTCACGACGCTGCAGATGAATCGGGAGCATGCGTATCCGGCGGGCGAGAATGGGGCCACGCGAACCGATCACCAGTTCCGCGTCCTTGAACACCTGGGGATGATCCGCGCACCCTACGAAGCCGACGCGGTGAAGTTCCTAAAGGAAGACCTCGCGAAAGCGGGCCTCTCGACCGACGAGATCAACAAGCAGGTTCGCGAACTGGGCAAAAAGAGCGGCCAGCGCGCGAGCCGTGAATCATCGCTCCTGGCGGGATCGCCCGAGCGCTATCCGAAGCTGGTCGATCCACACGATCCTACTGCTCCACTTGAGGCTCGGGCCCGCTCGTACCTGCACGCCAATTGCTCGTCGTGCCATGTCGAGGCCGGCGGCGGCAATTCGCAGATCGATCTGGAATACACGGTCAGCCTCGACAAAGCCAAGCTCATCGATGTCGTGCCACTGCACCACAAGTTCGGACTTCCTGATCCGCGGATCATCGCGCCGGGACATCCCGAACGGTCGGTGCTCCTCCACCGCCTGACGCACCGCGGCCCTAACTCTGGCCAGATGCCGCAACTCGCGACCAACGAAGT
>JALORD010000011.1 GCA_025459145.1 Pirellulaceae bacterium
CGGCACCAGGTTGCTTGCCACGTCCGTCCGATTCACCAGGGGATTCGAGCGGAAGTTCACCCCTCGAATCGACAGGCGAATACTCTCCCGATGCGCAAGCGGTGCAACTGGTTCAGGTGCTCGACCAGTACCTTGAGGACTTGCGAACGGGGAAAGGGACCAGCCGGGAGCAGTTGATTGCCGCCCATCCGGAACTGGCCGCCGATCTGGAAGCGTGCCTGGCGGGACTCGAGTTCATTCACGCCGCCGAATCGCCAGCGGCGGGGCGAATGCAAGTGTTGGGGGACTTTCGGATCATCCGCGAGGTCGGCCGGGGGGGGATGGGGGCGGTGTTCGAAGCCGAGCAGATTTCGCTGGGCCGCCGCGTTGCCCTGAAGATCCTTCGCTTTGGCGCGGTGTCGGATCCCGCCGCACTTGAACGGTTCCAGCGGGAGGCGGAAACCGTCGCCAAACTGCATCACACGAATATTGTGCCGATTTTTGCGGTCGGCACCGAGCGGGGCGTCAACTACTACGCCATGCAGTTCATCGAGGGTCAAAGCCTCGCTGAGGTGCTCGCCGGATCCAAGGGGCCACTGGCCGCCGGTCAGGTGGCGGAGTGGGGGCTGCAAGCCGCGGAAGCCCTGGCACATGCACACCAGCGGGGAGTCATCCACCGGGACGTGAAACCATCCAATCTGCTCATCGATCGCGAGAATCGGCTGTGGCTGACCGATTTCGGCCTCGCCCGGCGGCTGGATGACGTGACCCTGAGCCTGACGGGGGCCCTTCTTGGAACTCCCCGCTACATGAGTCCCGAACAGGCGGTGGCATCGAAAAAGCGAGTGGATCATCGGAGCGATCTGTTCAGCCTGGGAGCAACACTCTACGAACTGCTCACCGGTCAGCCCGCGTTTCAGGGCGATACGCCGCACGACGTGATTCAGCACATCTTGACCAGCGAACCGACGCCGATCCGTCAGCTCGTACGCGGTGTGCCGCGCGATCTGGAAACGATCGTGATGAAGTGCTTGTCCAAAGATCCCCAGGAGCGGTATAGCGCCGCAAGCGACTTGGCGGGCGATTTACGGGCGCATCTGGATGGCCGACCGATTCGCGCCCGGCGAGCGAATCCCCTGGATTTGGCTCGGCGATGGTTCAAACAGCATCAGCGAAGTGCGGTGCTGACGGCGACGGCCGCGGCGATCACGCTGGCCGTCACACTCGCGGTGCTCATGGGCCGGACGGGCTATACCGCCTGGCAGCAGGCGTCGCTCCGCCTGGATGCAGTGAGTCCGCCGCTCGTGGCGGAGCTGCTCGACCAGCACGGCGAACCGGTACGCGTCGACACGCTCCCGATGCAGGTTGCGGCCAAACTTCCGGCGGGGGAATACGATCTGCGAGTCTCCTCGGAGGGGACGTTGAGTCAGACCTTTGCCCTTTCCCTAACGCGGGGGCACGAGGAAACTTACAAGGCCAACCTGCACGATCAGTTACTGTTCGCACCACTCGAGGTCGATCGCTCGTTTGACATCGTCGATCTGGGACGCGAGCAGGCGCTCGTCGTGTGGACGGAAGAAGGATTGGCCCTGCGGAAGCGAAAGGGATCAGCCCTGGCGTGGAGCCTGAAACTCGGTCCCGACGGGTCGACGGCGATGCAAGCTGCCCCGGGATTTACCTGGCCCTGGAGCTCGCCGCTTTCAATACATTCGGGATACGGTTCGTATGCTTATCAGCCGTGGGTTCTCCAGGAGTCCCTCGATGTCGACGGAGATGGTGCCGGAGACTTGGTGTGCGCCGGACGTCATCAAGCCTGGCTGATGGCCATCTCGGGCCAGGGCGGAGGCGTATTATGGATTGCGCCGCGCGGCACGGAAGTCAAGGAACCCCGCCGCCGGGACTGGCAATCGCGACTGGGCAACGTGCGCAGCAGTGTGCTCGAGCGGCCGCTGGTGGGTCCCGATTGCGATGGGGACGGTGTGCCGGAACTCATTGCCACGTTTGTCGACATCCCCGAGAATCCGCCGGTCCGGCAGAATCGCGTGAGCGGGCGATGTTGGGTGGAAGCCGTTTCGGGAAAGACCGGCAAAACCGTCTGGACGTGTGAACTGCCCGACAAGCTGTTCGAGCTTCCGGCTGAGGAAGAAGTGCCCTACGACCTGCGCTGGTTTGCCGGCGGCGAGGGGGGCATGTCGAGTGCCGGGCGAGCCACCCTGCTTATCGGCCGGCACATCAGCCGGGATCGACCTCATCAGGTGCGGACGGGAATTCACACGTATCGCCCCACCCCGCCCACATTCATATCGGTCGGCGGACAGCGGCGGATCGGCGTGGTGGCCGGTCAACATCTCCTGCTGCTCGACCCGGTCACGGGCGAACCGGCCGAGGAGCCGATTGATCTGGGGGTGCGGCCCGGGAGATCCCCGACGTGGGCCGATGTGGACAGCGACGGTTCGACCGACCTGTTGCTAATCAGCGAACAGCCGGGCGCTGGTTCGCCTGCAATGCCGACGCCCGAACTTGTCGTCTGGTCGAGCGGCTCCCGAAGCCGCTTGTGGTCGCGGTCGCTCGACGCATTCTGGCCGCAGCGGCCGGGCTGGACCGTCGACGGCCCCGAGTGGCCACTCATTACGGATCTGGACGCCGATGGTGCGCCCGAGGTGGTAGTTCCGCACGGCCGGTCTCGCGGGGCGGGCACATTCGGTGGGCGGCTGGGCAGCGGCGAGACTCCCTGGGGTTCGCTCGCCGTGCTGTCGGGCAGCACGGGAACCGAAGTCTGGAGCCGACGGCTGGTGGCGATGGATTCACAGATCGACAGTTTCGTGGCCGGACCCGACATCGATGGCGATCGCGTCGGCGAGCTGTTTGCCGTGACCCTGTCTGGCAAGAACTTTGCCGTCTCGGTCGATGCCCTCTCGGGAGCGACCGGCCAGACGCTTTGGACCAGCCAGCACGTGCCGCGCGGGAACAGCCGCGGCTCGAATGCCGGGTACGTGATTGCCCCTCCCAGGTGGTGGCAGGCCGGAGTCGATGGCTGGCCGCAGTTGCTCGTTCAAATCGTCGACGAGCAAGTACCGGAGCGAGAATCGCTGGTCGCGACGTTCTCGGCCGGGACGGGAACGGTCAATCAATTCGGCTATGGCATGACGAATCTACGGCCCGCCGATCTCGATGGCGACGGGTTGGAGGATCTCGTCGTATTCGAGAGCAAATCGGCGGACCGGTGCGATTTCGGGGGCCGCCTGAAGTGCTTGCGAGGATTGGCTGCGCAGCCGTGGAAGCGGATGGGATCGCTGGGCACGGCCACCGCCGATCTCGACGGAGACCAGATCCTGGATTTCGTCCAGAGTTGGGGGGACGGTACGCTCCTGGTGACGAGCGGAGCAACGGGCCGCGAGCTATGGCGCTCGACCGCGATCCGCGCGACGAGCGACTTGGGGGTGCAGGCGGCGGGCTCTCCGGAGGGGATACCGGTTACCAACGCGATCAGCGCCGGCGCCAGTCGCCTCGCAGGAGATTACGACGGCGATGGAATTGTTGACCTCCTCGTGTGGGAGCGGGCAGCCGGGGGGCGGGGAACCATCGCGCCGCTCCATGCCGTCTCGGGACGTTCGGGAAAGCGACTCTGGACGGCGTCCGAAGTGAATGTGCGAATGATCGCCGCCACACTCGCTCTGGAATCGCGCGACCTCGACGGAGATGGCCGGGAAGAGGTCGTTTGGCTTACGGGTCTCGACTACCGTTATCCGCAGCGGCAGTCGCTATCGTCCAGCGATGTTCAGCTCTGGCTCTTTGTCATTTCGGGGCAGACCGGCCGGGTTCAGTGGTCGCAGCCGCTGAGTCCCCAGTACGGCCTCGCGCCCGGAAGCTCGCCTCCCTACATGTTCCACAATGCCCGGTTTTCCGTGGCTGCAGGAGATCTCGATTCCGACGGCGTGCTCGATTTGCTTGTGCCCGCGATTCTGGCGGATGAATCGCTGGAACTTCGCGCCCTGAGCGGCCAGACGGGCGAGCCGCTTTGGCGTCGGCCTCGTCAGTCCGACGGACTATCTCAGCAGTCGCTGGAAAACTGGACGGCGCCGAGCGTATGCGATTTCGAGGGAGATGGAGACGTCGAAGTGGTGCTGGTGGAACCTTCGCCGCCGAAAACGACCGGTGCCTATATGGCGCAGGAAGTCCAGGTCACCGCTCTCGAGGGGGCAACTGGAACGGAGCGCTGGGTTCAGACAACCGGCACGGTCTACACACATTTCCACTCGTTTTCGAAGCGGCGCGGCGACCTGCTGCGGCCGGTTCCCTTGCGCAGTGGAAGCGGGGGACACCAAATCGGCGTCTTTCTACCCGGCGGCGATGCCAAGCTGATGGTTTTAGCACCCGATGGCCGGCCGCAGGAACGAATGCTCAGCCATGATCCGCACCCGACGGGCATCTGGGCCTGCGATGCCGACGGCGATGGCCAGGACGAAATCGTTTTCCTCGACAACAACGAACTCGTGCTGGCGGCGATCGACCAGTTGGAAGAGCCGATCTGGACGCATCCGCTGGAGGGAATGGGACAACGACAGATACTGAAAGTGGAGCCACGGCATGATGGCAAGTCGCCAGTAATCGTGCTGGCGGCGGACTCGACTGATAACAGTGTGCTGGGATTCGAGGCGAGCAGCGGTCGGCGGATGTGGACCTGCCCCGGACCGATTCCGCGCGATCTCGCCGACGGCGTGTACCTCGTACCCCAGCAGATTGAACTACTAGGGGCGCGACCGGGGGAAATGCCGCTCGTGGCCTATACGCTCTCGATGGTGGTCGACTGCCGGCAGGCAGCTCAGTCGATTGCTGTCCCGGACGCGGCGACGATGTCGGTTGCCGGGCTGAATAGCGCCGTAGCCAGTTCGTTCGCGTCCCGGGGCGTCGCCGTGACGCCTCCGCGATTAATAGGTTTGGACAGCGACCCGCGATGGAAGCGAGATCTGCCCTGGCGATCGGAACTCGAAACGGGGTGGGGTTCGATCGTTCGGTTTGTTGGGTGGGCGATGTTCTTCGCATTGACTCTCGTGGTCATTCCCGGCTTTTACCTGGGACGGCTCATGATCGTCCGGCGATTTGGATTGCAAACGCTGCTCGCGCTGCCAGTTATTGCCGGGATTGTCCTGACTGCCACACTTGTGGACATACCAGCCGACAACGATTTCCAAAGCCTGGGGGCGCGCTGGGCGATTGCCTTGCTATTTTCGCCGCCTGTCGTCGGCATTGGGCTATTGGTCCGGTGGCTGGCGACGGGCCGGTGGCGGCGTGCGGTCGCGTGGCTGGCGATTGCTCTTTTGGTGAGCGGACTGTCGGCGACGTCGATCATCCTGGTTAGTTTGCGGCAGTCGCCGCTGTTGCCCGAGGAAAGCCTCGACTGGACGGGCTGGTACCACATCCTGGCGGTTGGTGGTTATACAACCTCGTGGATTGCCATGTTCGTCTTGCCGCTCGAACTCGCGGTGAGGAGCGCGTGGCGCCGGCTGGCTGCGCGGCCGAAGCGTTTTGTTCCTGCGGCGACAGGAACTACAGCGTCCGCCCAGGACACCGCGCAACAGAAAGATAGTGTGTTGCGTTCCGCGGCCCGTTCACTGTCCGTACCTTCCACCACACACGGTCCAGGCCCACGCGGAACATCCACGCGCTGACGGGTTTCCCATTTCCTGTACGAGGCTAACTTCGGTTCCACATGTTGTACGGATCTCCGCCTCCGAAGGAAATTGTCGAACTGCCCGCCGGCGATGCGCGGACCGGATGGCTGATGCAATACGAGGCGTGGCTCCGGCTGCTCGCCCGCAAGGAAATCGACAGTCGCTTTGCGGGCAAGTTCGATCCGTCAGATGCGGTGCAACAGACGCTGCTGGAAGCCTGGAAAGGGTGGGACAACTTTCGCGGTTCGGCCGAACCGCAGCGGGTGGCGTGGCTGAGGCAGATCCTCGCGCATCAGCTCGCGCACCTGGCCCGTCACTATGCAAGTACGCAAAAGCGCGATCTCCACCGCGAGCAGTCTTTGGAACAGTCGCTGTCGCTATCCGCCGAACGGATCGACGCGCTGGCTGCCTGTCGCGACCCATCGCCGAGCGGCATCGCGTCGGCCAACGAACAGCGGCTATTGCTTGCGCGGGCTCTCGATCAATTGCCTGACGACTATCGCCAGGTCATCCTGCTCCGTAATCTTGACGATTTACCGCACGAGGAGGTCGCGCGGCGAATGAATCGATCGGAGGGGGCAGTTCGCATGCTGTGGGTCCGGGCACTCGCCGCATTGCGCGACGCGGTGCTGGTCGAAACTTCTTCGCCGCTGCCGTCGCCGCCCCCCTGACCGGATTGCCAAATGGATCGTCGACTTGCACCGCTGCTCGGCGAAAGGCTTCGCCGACCCACTTGGAAAGAGTCGGCCAGAAACAGTTAAGTTTCGGGCGAACTGGTGGCGAGGCCACGCAACCGGCCGATCGCCAGTTAGACTGGGGATCGGCGACTGACGCGCTGGGCTAGAAGTTCCACAATCCAACATTCGTAACCGGGAACGCACAGATATGGCTTGTTCGCGAGAGGATTCGACCGCATCGGGGGGCGAGGAGCAGGCTACGTTCGCTCTTCGCACTGGATACCGGTGGCATCTCATGGGGAGTATCATCGCCTGGATCGCGCTCGGCATGGTCTCCAGCCGCGGCAGCGCCGCGGACGGCCCCAAACTGATTGTCGTGGTGAGCGTCGACCAACTTTGCGAAGACTATTTGCTGCGTTTTGCCGACAACTTTGCAGCGGGCGGCGTGTTGCAGCGAGTTACCGCGGAGGGATCTCGCTACCGCGAGTGCCACCATCGTCATGCGTTCACCGTCACGGCGCCCGGCCATGCCGTGCAGCTCACCGGCGCCTATCCTCAAACGAATGGGATCGTCGGGAACGATTGGTTCAATCGCTACACCGGCAAAGGGGTCTACTGCGTCGCCGATTCCGAGGTGCAGGTTCTCGGCACGACGAGCGACCGCGGAATGTCTCCCAAGAATCTGCTTGTCGAGACGGTGGGAGACGTACTCAAACTGAAAACGGCCGGCCGCAGCAAAGTATTTGGCGTCGCGATCAAAGACCGAGCCGCGATTCTGATGACAGGACATCATGCCGACGGCGCGTATTGGATGGAGAACAATGTCTGGGTCACTTCGAATTACTACCGCCCCGACCTGCCCGGTTATTTGCGAAATTTGAACGACGCCCAATCGATTGAACGCTATCGTGGCAAGTCGTGGGAGCTGTCGCTGCCGCGTGAGCAGTACTTCAATCAAGGACCGGACGAGAACGACTGGGAGAATCCTCCCGAGGGATTCACGTCTGCCTTTCCTCACAAGCTATTTGCCGCGGGGGAAAGCACCCCGTACAAATTTGCCGAGCAGGTGTTGCGAACTCCGTTCGGCAATGAATTGACGCTGGAGGCGGCGCGCGAGATTGTCACGCACGAGGGGCTCGGATCGGACGAGTTTCCCGACATCCTGTGCATTAACTTCTCGTCGAACGACTATGTCGGCCACGCCTTCGGTCCCCATAGCCTGGAGGCCGAGGACATGACGTATCAGACCGACAAGCAGCTCGGCGAATTTCTGCGTTGGCTTGATGAAAAGATCGGCGCGGGGAATTGGACGTTTGCGCTGACGGCCGATCATGCCGTGGCCCCGATTGTCGAGTATGCCCAGCGGTTCCGCCTGCCGGCCAGACGCAACCCGCTGGGCAGTTTGTCGGCAGTTAAGGACGAGTTGGAGGCCCGGCTGCGAAGTCAGTTGGAGATTCCCACGGGGGGTAAGTTTCTCGTCCAAAAAGTCGAGGAGAACCAGGTCTACCTGCAGCACGACCACCCGGCATTTGCGGAGAAGGATCCGCACGGCAAGTTCGCGCTCGCGCAGCGTATCGTCCGCGATTGGCTGCTCGATCAGCCATACGTCGCTGCGGCCCGAACGCGAGAAGAACTGGCCTCCGGCGGGGGCGGGCAACTAAGTGAGCAGCTCACCCGGGCTTTTCATCCGCAGCGGAGCGGCGACGTGCTATACGTGCTCGCGCCGTACTGCGTTCCGGGAAGTAAAGGAACCACGCATGGAAGTCCCTGGACCTACGATACGCACGTGCCGCTGCTGCTTTTGGGAAAGGGAATTTCTCCGGGAATGCACGCGCGGCCGGTGAGTCCGGCCTGTCTCGCGGCGACCGTCGCGCGACTCGCGGGCTGTAATCGGCCGGCAGCCTGTGTGGAAGATGAACTGCACGAAGCACTCTACGGCGACGCCGCAGGCGGCGATACTCGATAAGGAAAAGAGCGTGCCGCTAGCGACTGGATTCGGCGCGATCGTGGAGAGGTGTTTGGCACTCGCGCCGATTTCACCCGCGTCAACAAGATTGGCTATTCGTTGGCCGACATGGAGGAAAGCGCTTCGTCGCGGGACGCGAATTCATTCCACAAAGTGTCGAAGCGAGCGGCATGCAGGATTTCGCGGCCGACCTCCGAGCAGTTGCAGGTCGCGAGGTTGCCCCCCTTGGCTTTAGCCCGCCGCCACATCTGCACCATCCATTCGAGCACCGTGGAGCCGAAATAAGGGATTTCGCCCAGATCGACAATCACGTTCTTGATTTCCGCCCCTTCGAGTTGATCGTTCACGGCCTTCCATTCGGCGACGAGATCGGCCTCGGTGAAGCTGGCGAAGGTAAAGAGCGGGGCAACTACGAGCGAGTTTCCAGAGCGGTCGATGCGGACGTAGCTCTTTGGGCGGGGGGAAGTGCTCATGGCGCCGCCTCGGCACACGCGGGCTCGGCAGAACAGCGCTTGACCATGGTGACTTGATTGCCCGTCGCGTTGAACGAAACGTCGTCCATGAAAGTGCGCATGAGGAGCAGTCCGCGGCCGCTCACCTTCTCGAGGTTTTCTGGGTCGGTCGGATCGGGTAGCTCGCTGGGATCAAAACCGGGGCCCTCGTCGCGCACGATGAACCGCCCTTCGTGCGGCGTGATGCTCAACGTAACGTGGAGTTTGCGGGAACCAAAATGTGGCGAGCGCATCCTTTCGGAGACGAGCCGCTGATAGATGTCGCAGTCCCCTTCGCGCTGTTCGCTGGTGAGTTCCAGATTTCCATGGAACATGGCGTTCCGAAGCGATTCTTCCAGGGCGATGCAAACGCGAATCACACTCGAATCGTCGCAGAGGCCCGACGTCGTCACCAAGCTCTGCACGTAACTGATGAGCGACGGGATCAACTCGGGATCGTTCTCCAGAGCGAACTGAAACTCACTCTTGCGGAGTGCGGTCATGAGCCGCTGGTGCGAGTGTTTGCTGCGAACGACATCGAGCACATCGCGCACCGTTTCTACCAAATAGTTGTGCATCGCCGACTTCGGGACATAGTTGGCGGCACCGGCTTTCAGCGCCTGGACCGCGGTCTCTTCGGTTCCTTTGCCCGTCATCAAGATGATGGGTATTCGAGGGAAGCGGTCGACGACTTCCCGGACCAGTTCCAGGCCGCTTTTGCCGGGCATCACCAGATCGGTGAGAATGAGGTCGGGCCATACCTCTTCGATCCGAGCCAGAGCATCGGTCCCGTCGGTTGCAAAGTGAACCTGAAGCTCGGTCGCTTTTCCCAGGAGTCCGCCAATGAGTTTTCGATCGACAGCTGCATCATCCACCACCAGCACCGTGGGCATCTCGTGTTCCTCGTTCCGGTCTTTGCCTCGCTGCACATCTGCAGAGTACCTCGACTCGCAGTGCCTTGTTTTTACGACAGATGTTTCGTGCCACCTACGGAGAATTTGGAAGTCAGAAGGCGGTGAAACACTGACATCCGATCTCTGATCGCCGGCTCCAATTACCCCAGGTTGCAGTTCAACCGCATTAGGAAGCAGTCTTTTCAGAGGCGACCGACATTTCGCCTCGTGATGATTTATGCCGCCTCGCGGCGTTTGATCAGGGTGACGACATTCCCCCGATCGTTAAAACTAATCTCATCCATGAACGCCCGCATGAGTATGAGCCCGCGCCCCGTTTGCGGGTCAAGCGAGCCGGGCTGTCCGGCCGTTGGCAAACTGGCTGGATTGAAACCCGGACCTTGATCGCGAACGACAAAGTGCGCCTCGTGAGCGTCGATCGTCACATCGACAAAGATTTTGCGATCGGAGTAGGGCGGTTCCGACCTGCGCCGCAAGAAGAGGTTTTCCTCCTTCCCCTCCAGTAGCGATACCCGAGCGGCCTGCATCTCTTGAAAACTGATTTCCAGATTGCCGCGATAGACCGCGTTCAACAGCGCTTCTTTAAGTGCCGCGCCCACCCGAAAGCGCCCCGTCGCATCGGTGAGCTTCATACCCGCGACCATCTGCTGAACGAGATCGACGAGCGGGTCGATCAACGAGGGATCGCTATCGATTTCAAACGCGAACGAACAGCGCGCGAGGCAGGAAATCAGCCGATCGTAAGTCCGGTCGGCCCGCGACATCGCGAGTGCTTCGTCAACTGCCTCGACGAGGCGCTCTCCCAACTGCGGCTTGGGAACGTAGCCGGTGGCGCCGCGCTGGAGCGCCTCGACGGCCAAGGCCTCACTTCCGTGTCCGGTCATCAAGATCACCGGCACCTCCGCGTGATGCATCCGCACGGCAGCCACCAGCTCCAGCCCATTGCGATTGGGCATTTGCAGATCGGTTACGATGAGGTCGGGAGGAGCCGACTGCCGCATTTGGGCGAGCGCCTGCGAACCGTCCTCCGCAAACTCGACCTGATAGCGGCCCTCACGTGCAAGCAGCCCTCCCACAAACCGACGATCCACCGCCGAGTCATCGACGACCAGGATGCGTGGCATGGCTAAACTCCCAGCGAAATACTTGATCAGCGGCCAGACGGGGTCGGCCCTCCGCGGCCCTCGACGTAGTTTATCAGATGCGGAACCAGTGTTGCTAATTCCTGTTTCAAGAATTCGAAATGTTCGTCGGCGCCGGTCAGATCCCGGCTCTCGCCGAGTTGTTCCAGGGCGAAGGCTCGTTCGAACACGCGCTCGGCGGCAAAGTAGCGCATCGAGCCCTTGATCGTATGCGCGGCCCGGCTCAGCAGCTCATAGTCCTGGCTGTCGATGGCTCGGCGGATTTCCTCCAGCCGGACGGCCTGTTCTTCCAGAAACGCCTGAACGATTTCGCGCAGCAAGGCATGATCGCCAGTGCAGATTTTAAGCGCCTCATTCCAGTCGATCACTCCCGGCGCCGGGGCGATCAGGTCGTCGGCCGGGTTCAGGGAGGCGACTCCCCCGGCCTCAGGCGACTCGGCATGACCCAGGACCAGCCGCAGCGCCGCGAGCAGCTGTGGCTGTCGAATTGGCTTCGAGACGTACTCATCCATCCCGGCCTCGAGGCACCGCTCGCGGTCTCCCTTCATGGCGTGGGCGGTCATCGCGATGATGGGGATGTGCCCGCCCGTCGCTTGCTCGCGGCTACGAATCGCCGCGGTCGCCGCCAGTCCGTCCATTTCGGGCATCTGCACATCCATCAGGACCACGTCAAACGGTTCCCGCTCAAGCCAGGCACAGGCTTCGACGCCGTTGTTGGCCACGGTGACCGAATGCCCATGCTTCTCCAATAATCCTACCGCCAGGCGCTGATTGACGACGCTATCCTCGGCCAGCAGAATTCGCAGCGGCTGCGACGTGGGAGTTGGAGGTGCGTCGTCCACCGTCCCCGGTTCGGCACTACTCACGCCGAGCGCGGCGACAATGGCATCGAATAGCTCCGATTGCTTGATCGGCTTCATCAGCCGCTGGGCGATTCGCAGCCGATCCGCGCGCCCGTTGGTTTCGTGATCCGACGATGTGAGCAGGATGACGGTGATGTCGGAGAGGCTGGGATCGCGGCGGACTTGCTCGATAAGCGAATAGCCGTCCTGATCAGGCATATTGACATCCGACAGCAGCAGCTCGTAACGACGGCCTTGCCGCACCGCTTGCCATAGTTCGTCAATGGCTTCGCGAACACTCGCGCACCCCACGGGCAGCAAATCCCAATTGCTGAGCACCTCCTCGACGATGCGACGGTTCGTGGCATTGTCGTCGACGACGAGGACCCGCGTGCCACGCAGAAAGCTGCGCTTGGGGACCGTCCGATCGGGAGGCGGGTCGGAGCAGCGATCGAGAAACACGCTGAAGTAAAACTTGCTCCCCTTGCCGACTTCGCTCTCAATCCAGGTGCGGCCATGCATCAACTCGACATACTTGCGAACGATGGCCAGTCCGAGCCCGGTGCCTCCGTACTGGCGCGTGGTCGAGCTGTCGGCCTGCTCGAAGGCTTCGAAGACGGAGCTTAGCTTGTGCGCGGGAATGCCGATTCCCGTGTCGGAGATGCAGAACTGCAGCTCCGCAGTGCCACCGTGCTGCCGCGCCAGCGAAACGTGGACGACCACTTCGCCGGCTGGGGTAAATTTGATGGCGTTGCCAACCAGATTTACGATCACTTGCCGCAGCCGCCCCGGATCCCCTTCGAGCCAGTCGGGGACCTCGTTCTCGACATCCAAGGCCAGTTCCAACTGCTTATCGTGGGCGCGCAGCGCCAGCGAGCGGACGGCGTCGCCGACGCAATCGCGCAAACTAAAGGGGATTCGTTCCAAGTCGACCTTTCCCGATTCGACTTTGGAAAAATCGAGCACGTCGTTGATGATGGCCAGCAGGGATTCTCCCGACTGCAGGACCATTTTCAGGTACTCCGCCTGCTTGGGTGCGAGCGGCGTGCCGAGGACCAGCTCGGTCATCCCGATAATGGCGTTCATCGGCGTGCGGACTTCATGGCTCATGTTCGCGAGGAACTGGCTCTTCGCGCGGTTGGCCGCATCGGCGGCTTCCTTGGCCGCGAGCAACTCTTTCTCGGCCCTCTTTTGTTCGGTGATGTCGATCACGAAACAGATGCATTCGGACTGCGAACTCTCGAGCATCGTGACACCCACCAGGATGGGAACTCGCTGGCCGTTCGCACGCTCGTACTCTTTCTCCCAGGCCGGGCAGGTTCCATGCCTCTTGAGCATCTCGATCGCCCGTTCGTCCCCCGCCCGATGCTCGGGTGGAGTGATCGTATCCCACCGCAGCCGGCCCGTTTCCAGTTCAGGACGTGTACGGCCAATGATCCGCAGAAACTCGTCGTTGGCGTCGAGAATGTGTCCGTCGAGATGAGCAATCATCACTCCGATCAAGCTGGACTGAACCAGTTTGCGAAACCTGGCGTCGCTCTGCCGGGCCGCTTCATCGGCGCGAATTCGCTCGGTGACGTCCCAGAACATCCCCTGCACGCCGGCAATCTCGCCCCGGGCGTCCCGAACCGCCGCTTTGAGCACCTGGACGTAGAGCTTGCCTCCGTCCGGCTTAAAGTACTCTTCGACCGCCTCCATGGTCTCCCCCGTCCGCATCACGTGCTCGTCGTCGTGGCGATACTTGTAGCATTGCTCGGCGGGAAAAAAGTCGAAATCGGTCTTCTGCAAGATATCGGATCTCGCGCGGCCGAGCGTATCGCAGAAACGCTGGTTGGCGTCCACGAACCGGCCGGCCAGATCCTTGCGAAACACATTGAGCGGCAACCCTTCGACGAGCGACTTGTATACCGCCTCTTTTTCGCGAAGCGCTTGTTCGGCCTGCTGGCGCTGCGAACTCTGCAGCAGGAATTCCTCGGTTGTGGGCCGTTCTAGCAAACGCGGCACGCGCGGAATCAACATCACGATCGCAATCCACGCCACCACCGCCATGGCGACATTCACCACCAAGTGAAACCGATAAGCGGGCCACCAGAAAGCCGTCGCCGCGAGCAGATGAACCAGCCCGCCGATCACCAGCGTCACGAACAGAAGAAACCAGAGCCGCGACCAATGAACCTGTTTCCGCCGCCAGAGGATATACAAAATGGCAACCGGGATGGCGAAGTACGCCAGGGCGGTGAGCAGATT
This sequence comes from Pirellulaceae bacterium, assembly GCA_025459145.1. Classification (GTDB taxonomy): domain Bacteria; phylum Planctomycetota; class Planctomycetia; order Pirellulales; family Pirellulaceae; genus CAYLLN01. Next base: position 13,931 of record JALORD010000011.1, read on the forward strand.
GGCCAAGAGCAGCGTGAGGCCTAGTCCGATGGACCACGACTCTCCGCTCTCCCAGGGCGCGTCGAAGCCCTTGGTTTCAAACAGACGCGACCAGAACTGCCACATGGCCTACCCTCGCGACGACCACGGACGAGCGCGGTTTCTCAGCGATTGAATTCTCAGCGATCGTAACTGCTCGCCCCCCACCACCCAAGAAGTGGCGAGTGGCAAATCTGCGTGATTGGTTGCCGGGACGGCAGCAGGCGGCAAGTCGTCGATCGACGCGCTCCGGTTAGACCTGGGGCGGAGTAGCAAACTGTCCTCCCTGACTCGGTCTCCCGCCAAGTGCGCGCGATAGAGTGTATCGACCCACGCGGCCTCTCGCAACGAAAATCCCTCCAGGATAACGATTTAGGAACAGCGAGCACCGGCTGACGAAACCCTTCGATCGGGGGCCAAGTTCGTTGACTCGCGGCAGGGGGGGCCTAGAATGCGATGGTGAATCTCCGCCCCTTTCGCCCCGCCTGGATGCACGCATGACTTTAGGTTGCCTGACGGCTTTGCCAGTGTTCAACGAAGCGCGACACGTCAGCCGGGTGCTCGACGAAGTGCGGCGCAGTGTCACGGCTGCTGGCCTTTGCCGTCGCCATGAGATCCTGGTGATCGACGATGGCTCTACCGACGGGACGGCAGAGCTGCTCGCCGCGCGGGGCGATGTGCAAGTCGTCACCCACGCCGAAAATCGAGGGTATGGTGCGGCGCTCTTGTCGGCTTTCGATTTCGCCCAGCGGCGCGGCTTCGGAAAGATTGTGACGATCGATTGCGACGGCCAGCACGAGCCGCAGCGAATTCCCGAGTTCTTTGCGGCGTGCATCGACGGGATCGATTTGGTTTCGGGCAGCCGATATTTGCAAGAGTTTGCGGGAGACAGCGCTCCCCCCGAGCAGCGTCGGCGAATTAATCAGCAAGTGACGGCCGAGTTGAATCGACGCTTGAATCTGTCGTTGACCGACGCATTTTGCGGATTCAAATGCTACCGCGTCGGAGCGTTGGCGCAGCTCAACATTACCGAGCCAGGCTACGCTATGCCGCTGGAGGTATGGGTCCAGGCGGCGGCGGCCGGGTGGAGAATCGTCGAACTTCCCGTGCCGCTTATCTATTTGGACGAGAAACGTTCGTTCGGTGGTGTCCTGGATGACGCACACACTCGGCTAGAGTACTACCATCTGACGCTGGACCGGGCCATTGCCGCCGTGGAGCCGGGTTTCTGCGTCGAAACTCCCTGCGGAGTCGGGCCCGATCTCGAGAATACCTAGAAGCTGCGGCCCGACTCTTGAGGCTTCCGCGAAATCTGCGGCACCGCATTTCTTCATGTCGAACTCGGCATCTCGCCGCTACCGGGCGCCACAGGAGGATGGAGCAGCTCTCATCGAGCCGGCTCGTGCCGATGTGGCGGATTTACTCGCCCAAAATCGCCACAGATTGGAAAGCAGCCAGTTCGAGATTCAGGGCCAGGGGCTCCCTGAATTAGCAGCGCTCGCCCGGCACGAGTTGGTCGCGATCGCAGCCCGGTACACGGACGCCTATCTCGGCAGCAGCAGTGCCGTTGATTCTTCGCCCGATCGACCGCTGATCGTTTCGGGACATCAACCGGAGCTGTTTCATGCCGGAGTGTGGTTTAAGAATTTCCTGCTGTCGTCACTCGCCGAGCGACATGGTGCGACGGCCGTCAATCTGATTATTGATTCCGACCTGGCGCGGCACACGGCGATTCCCGTTCCCGAGCGTCGTGGCGAGTTGACGACGGTGAGTGCAATCCCGCTGGACGCGGCCGGCCCGGTGATTCCGTTTGAAGAAAGGTCGATCGTCGACCAGACCATGTTTTGGGAATTTCCGGCGCGGGTTTGCGCACAACTCAACGACGTCGTGCCCCAAGGCAACGACCCATCACCGCGGATCGTCTCGAGCCTGTGGGAGAAAGCGCGTCAAGTTGCGGCGACCTGGGGACCCGCACAGCCACTGGGGCTCGTCCTTTCACAGGCTCGACATGCACTCGAGTGCGATGCCGGGCTGCGGACCCTGGAAGTTCCGCTGAGCCACATTTGTCAGGGGCCAGCCTTTCGCCGATTCGTCATTTTCATGTTGGGTGAACTGCCAACTCTGCGGGGCATTTACAACGACTCGCTGGCGGCATACCGCATCGCGAATCGAGTGCGTAGTGCGTCCCATCCTGTTCCGAGCCTCGCCGCACGTGAGCAGTGGCTGGAAGCGCCACTGCACCTTTGGACGACACAGAATCCGATTCGCCGACACTGCTTCGTACGACGCACCTCGACCGGTTTGGAATTGACCAACTTTGATGATGTGCAGCTCTGGCTTGAGGTAACGCACGACGGCGCTCCTGACCGTGCGATCGAACAGTTGGCTGCTGCGGAGTCGCGAGGAATCAAGCTGCGGCCTCGCGCGCTCGTAACTACTCTATTTGCACGCGTGTTTCTTAGCGACCTGTTTATTCACGGCATCGGGGGAGCGAAGTACGACGAACTGACCGATGAGATTATTTACCGCTGGTTCGGTCTCCGACCGCCCCGCTTTCTGACGGCCACCGCCACGTTTCGCTTGCCGATCGATCGACCCGAAATCACGCGCGACGATGTCCTGCGATCGGCCCAGCGGCTGCGGGACGTAATATTCCGCCCGGAGTCGCTGGTAGGCCACCCGCTCGTATCGCGCGACCAGGCGTTAGCCGAGCACTTGGCCTCCCTGGCGGCCGAGAAGCGCAAGTACCTTGAGCGGAACACGCTGCGCAAGGCCCGCCGCGAAATCTACCAGGGGCTTGCACGCATCCACCACTCCTTTGCCGATTGCCTGGCGCCTGTTGCCGCGGCTCTGCACGAACAGCACCTGTCGCTGCTCGAAGAGTACGCCCGCGCTCGGAGGCTGGGGTCGCGCGAGTTTTCGTATTCGCTCTTTTGTTTTGACCACTTGGTCCCGCGCCTACTGGAACTTTGTAATGTTCCTGCGTAACTTGTGTTAACAACTTGCGCCGCTCAGGGGCGTAAGATGGAGTGGCGGCCACGAAGAGCCGCGGAGGGATTCGCTTACTTGCGAGAGGATTCGCATCGTGAAGACGCGTAAAGGTCCGGTCTCCCCGGCGACGTCCTTAGCTCAGCTCACCTGTCGCGAGCACCGACTAAATCCGGCGGTCTCTCCTAACTCGACGGTCTGTGCCAACACGGCTGTCCCCGTCGTCTCAACGGGGCACACCAGCCGGCTCTTGCCGGCCCGCGCGGGAGATCATCTGCCCATTCTTCGGCTGCTCCTGGAGGCCTTCCACGGCCCTTCGGCGTCAGAGTTTCATGCGCAGTTGGATGAGCCGGGCTACGACCCAGCCGATCGGCTGCTAGTCAAGGTGGGCGATACCGTCGCGGCTCACGTGCGAACAATTCGGCGGCAGATTCGAATCGGCAGCGTTGTCTTTCCGGTTGTGCGGCTCATGGACTTGGCCACGGCGCGAGAGCACCGTAATCGGGGGTTGGCCACGGAGCTGGTGTTGGCGGCCGAACAGCAATCGCGCGAGCGGGGCGACCTTCTGGCGCTGACGCGGACCTGCGCGCCGCAACTATTCACCCGCCAGGGCTGGGCGGTGGCCGGTCGCCACGTGTTTTCGACAGCCGGTTCACGCCAAGTGCTGGCTCAATTGCAGGCCACTTCGGAGGGGGTCATTCGCAATCGCGAGCTGGCGGCCCCTTATACACCGCTGCAATCGACGAAGCCGGCGATTCTGGTCCGACCGCTGCGGCGCATCGAATTGAACGAAGTCATGCGGCTTTACCAAACTTCGCTTGCCCCGTGGGGTACGCCGCTCCGCAGTCCGGAATACTGGGAGTGGCTGCTCAACCGGGGTTCCTGCGATCGCATTTATGTCGCGCTAGAAGGGCACAATGCGGAAGCTGTGTCGCACGAACCTAAACGGCTTTGCGGGGCGATGTTTGTGCGTGAAGCCAGGGTGGTAGAACTGCTAGTTGAGTCGGGACGAACCGATGTCGCGGAGCACCTGATTGCTCGCGTCTGCTCCGACGCGAGCGAACTCGACTTCTGGCAAGTCCGGCTCGACGCGCCGACGGGCGATCCCATGCACGGTTTGTTCGCGGCAGCCGGAGGGCGGCTTCACGAGGCCGAAGAAGTGGGGGGCGAAGTATTCATGGCCAAACTGCTGGCCCCCGTGGTTGCTCTCGAGACGTTGGGCGAACAGTTTGTGACGCGCCTGCGGGAAGCCGAAATGCAGAGCAGCGCAGAATTGGGTTTGGAACTGACGCGCGGCGTTCCGACCCGCCCAGGACAAGTGGTCGAATCGGCCCGCTTGCTGTTGCGGTTCTCCGAGCAAGGCGTGTCCGTCGAGCGCGGCGCAACCGGGCGGAGTTACTTATCGCTCCGGCGGCGCGACCTGGCCCCGCTCCTGTTGGGGCACCGTCCGCTGGAGAAGTGGATTGAAATGGGTCAAATCCGAGCCTCCAGCAAGACGGCCAAGCAACTGGGAGCCGCCCTCTTTCCGCAGCTCCCCTGGTGGCGTCCCCCGTTGGATGACTTGCTCGCTTGTTAGGAATCGAGCGGCCGGACCATACGCGTGGCTCGCTATTCGCTCCCTTGTTGTTGAATTAGAATGAGGGATTCGTATTCACCCATTCCCTCCGCCTGGGAGATCCCTGGTGGCTGGTCGACAGATTGAGCTTCGCGGCGTCGCCGTTCACAACCTGAAGGAGATCGACCTCGACATCCCGCTGGGCAAGTTGGTGGCGATCTGCGGGGTGAGCGGCAGCGGCAAGTCGAGCCTGGCGCTCGATACGCTCTACGCGGAGGGACAGCGGCGGTATATCGAGAGTTTTTCGCTCTATACGCGGCAATTTCTCGAGCGGCTCGAAAAGCCTCTGGCCGAACGCATCGATGGAATCCCGGCCTCGCTGGCCGTCACGCGCGATGACGTCTCCCGCTCGACGCGGGCGACCATTGGGACGACGACCGAGACGATCGACTACCTGCGGCTGCTATTCGCCAAAGTGGCACGGTTAGTCTGCCCGAGTTGCGGGCAGTCGATCGAACGCCATACACCCCAGTTGGCCGGCGAAGCGCTGCTCCGCCTCGCTCCAGGCCGGCGACTCTTGATCGCATTTAGGGTTCTGCCTGCCGAGGGACAATCGGTGGCCGAGCGACTACAGGGATTGCACCGCGCCGGATTCGTACGCGGGATCGTCGGCGAAGAGTTCGTGGACCTGATAACCATCGACGAAGCGGCGCTCGCCCGCGGCGGCGTGCCGGAAGCGTATGTGGTGGTCGACCGGCTGGTCACCGGTTTGCTCCAGCTGCCGCGGCTGGTAGAGTCGCTCGAAACTGCACAGCTGCGCGGCGGTGGACATACAGTGGCGTTTGTCGAAGGCCCGGAGCCCGTCAGCACTGCGCTTGAAAGCACGGTGCGTCTGGGGGGCGGCCCGTGGCGGCGGGTGGACTTTGTCGCGCAACTGCGTTGTGTCGCCTGTGACCGGTCGTTTGCCGATCCCGAGCCGCGGAGATTCAGTTCTAGTAGTCCGCTGGGGGCTTGCTCGTTGTGCGAGGGGTTTGGCAATGTCATGGACATCGACTTGGAGCGAATCGTACCCGATCCAGGAATATCGATCGCCGAGGGGGCCATCGCCCCATGGAACACTCCCGCTTACAAACATGAACTCGAGGAGCTATTGGCCCTGGCGCCCGAGTTTGGCATCCCGGTCGACGTCCCCTTTCGCCAGCTAAGCGCCGAGCACTTGGCGCTGGTACGGGACGGAGTTCCCGAGCGCAACTTCGGCGGTTTACGCGGATTCTTTACCTGGCTCGAGAAGCGCAAGTACAAGATGCACTTGCGAGTCTTCCTCAGTCGGTGGCGGAGCACCAATGTTTGCCCGGCGTGTCAGGGCGATCGCCTGAACCCGGAGGCCCTGATGTGGCGGATCGGCGGTAAGAACCTGGCCGAGATTTCCCGAATGCGGATCGACGAAGCGATCGCGTTCTTTCGCCAATTGCCGCAGAGCGACTACGAGCGGAGTGCGGGTCGGCTCGTGCTGCAGCAGGTGCGCAATCGGCTCGGTTTTCTCGAGCGCGTCGGCCTGAGCTATCTGACGCTCGATCGCACGCTGCGGACGTTGAGCGGCGGCGAGGCGCAGAGAGTGGCCCTTACGTCGGCACTCGGTTCGAATCTCGTCAATACGCTGTACGTCCTCGATGAGCCTTCGGTCGGTCTGCATCCGGCCGATGTCGATCGATTGGTGGTCGCCATTCGCGACCTGCGCAATCGGGGCAATACGGTCGTCGTCGTCGAACATGAAGAGTCGCTGTTGCGGGCGGCCGACCAACTGATCGAGATCGGGCCCGCCGCGGGGGACCGCGGCGGAGAACTCGTGTTCCAGGGGACGCTCGATGAGATGCTCGAGCCCGAGGCCAGTCTGACCGGCGAATACTTAGCGGGGCGACGGGGCATTTCCATCCCCCAGCGTCGGCGGCCCACGTCGCGCGGAGCGATCAAGCTGATCGGTGCCCGAGGTAATAATCTCAAAAACCTGACGGTCGAGTTCCCCTTGGGCGTGCTCTGCCTGGTCACGGGAGTGAGTGGCAGCGGCAAGAGCTCGCTTGTGCAGGAAACGCTGTACGGAGCGATGTGCCGGCGCAAGCGAAAGACGTGCGATCCGCCGCTTCCCTACGATGACCTCGTCGGCTGCGGGCAGATCGATGACGTGGTCCTCGTCGATCAGTCTCCCATCGGCCGCTCCCCGCGTTCGAATCCGGTCACCTACATCAAGGCCTTCGATCCGATTCGCGCGGCCTTTGCGGAGACCGTCGACGCCCGCACCCACAATTACACGGCCGGCCAGTTCAGCTTCAATCTCGACGGTGGGCGCTGTAGTGCCTGTGAAGGGGAAGGCTATACTCATGTCGACATGCAGTTCATGGCCGACGTGTACATGAAATGCACGCAGTGCGATGGCACCCGCTATCGTCGGGAAATCCTGGCCGTCAAGTATCGCGGCAAGAACATCGCTGACGTGTTAGCCATGACCGCCCGCGAAGCTTTTGGCTTTTTTCGCGGCCAGCCGAAAGTGCAGTCGCGACTCAAGCACTTGATCGATGTGGGTCTGGAATACCTGCAACTCGGCCAGCCCGCCACGACTCTTTCGGCCGGCGAGTCGCAGCGGCTGAAACTGGCGGCCCACTTGTCCGAAGCGTCGAAAAGCCGCACGCTTTTTTTACTCGACGAACCGACCACGGGACTGCACTTTTCCGATGTCGTGACGCTGCTCGATTGTTTCGAGGCGCTACTATCCGTGGGGCACTCGCTGATTGTTGTCGAACACAACCTGCAACTGATGCGCGCGGCCGACTATCTCATTGACCTCGGTCCCGGAGCGGGAGACGATGGCGGACAGATCGTGGCCCAGGGAACACCCGAACAAGTCGCCAGCCACCCGACCTCGCTGACCGGACGGTTCTTGGCGGAGACATTCCTCCACTTCCCGCAGGATTTGACCGCCTGATTCGCCAGGTCCTTCCGACCGCACCCTTCGAACCGCACGCTCCATTGGCTTCCGACTTCTCCCAGCTCGATGTGTTCTACGGCGATCTTACCGCTAATCGCGCGTACATCTACGCGCGATTGCCTTGTTCCGGGGCCGATCAAGAATACTCGCTGGTGGGTCAGGTTCGCGGACCCCGCTGCGAGCTGGCTCAAACCTTGCCCGCGACGTCGCCACTCGTCGATTTGGGGCCGGGCCCCACACTGCTCGCCCGCGCGACGATCCCCGACCCGTGCTATTGGTCGGCCGATTTGCCGGCCATCTACGATGTCACCGTGAATATTCTGCGGGGGACCGAGATTGTCGGCACCGAGCGGCGCAAAATCGGCCTGCGGAATCTCGGCGTGCGGGGGCGCTATCTGGCGGTGGAGGGGAAGCGTTGGGTCTTACGCGGCGTGCACCTCGGGAGCACGCCGAGCACTCATCCCGACCAGTGGCATGCGGCCCTGGGAATGCTGATCGTACCGGCAAAGCATGCCGAGCGCGACAATTTGCTCGCTCGGGCCTCGAGCGGCGGCGCGCTGGCGGCCGTTGTCGCCGATCAGCAGGCGACGGACGTCCCATCGCTCCTGCGGCAATTGGCCCGCTTTCCGGCCGTCTGTCTTGTGGTTGTGCGGGGAAACTTGCCGAGCGATTTCCGGCTCACCGAGCACGCGCCGAATTTGCTGCTCGCCCAGGCGATCGGGCAAGGCGACCCGCTGGAACTGGCTCCCTGGGCGCAACTTGCCTGGGTTCAAGCGGATGATCCCCGGCTCTTAACGTGCGTCGCCGCCTTGGCCGAAGTGCCGGTCGTCGCGGTCCGCCCCCTGGTAACGCCTCTTCCCCTGGGCACCGCCCGCGCTGCCTGCGACGAACTCCAGCGCGATTTGGCGCCGAACGGCCAGTACGCGGGTTATGTCGTATGAGTGAAATTCGCGAAGTGAATTCCGCGGACCTCGATATGCAGCAGTCTCGATATGCGCGGCAAATGCGGTACGCGCCGCTCGGCAAAGAGGGCCAGCAGCGCTTGCTCTCGTCCACCGCACTCGTCGTCGGCTGCGGGGCGCTCGGGTCGGTCATCGCCAACACCCTGGCCCGCGCGGGCGTAGGCCGCTTGCGGATCGTCGATCGAGACTTTCTCGAACTGAACAACTTGCAGCGGCAGGTCCTGTACGACGAGGCCGACGTGGCGGCCGGGTTGCCCAAGGCGATTGCCGCCCAGAGCCGTTTGTCCCGGATTAACTCGCAGATTCGGGTCGAAGCCTCGGTCGCGGATGTGACGGCTGCCAATATCGAGTCGCTGCTGGCCGGCGTCGATTGCCTGGTCGACGGAACCGACAACTTTGAGACGCGCTTTCTGCTGAACGATGCGGCCGTGAAACTGGAGATCCCCTGGGTCTATGGCGGCTGCCTGGGGGCCGAAGGGCAGTCGATGACGATCCTGCCTGGCAGCACGCCCTGTTTGCGGTGTTTGATGCCAGACCCGCCCCCGCCCGGTTCCAGCCCAACCTGCGATAGCGCTGGCATTCTGGCGACGATCATCGGCGTGATCGCTTCCTGGGAAGCCAACGAAGCGCTCAAGATCCTCAGCGGAAACGTCGAGGCCATCAGCCGCACGTGGCTGGTCATGGACCTTTGGGAGAGCAGCGTTCGGCAAATTAAGCTCGACGGAGCGCGCCAGAGCGATTGTCCCTGCTGCGGCAAGCGAGAGTTTCCCTGGCTGTCGGCCGAACGGGGCAGCCAGACAGCCGTCCTGTGCGGGCGCAACTCGGTACAGCTCAGTTTTCCCGAGCGGAGCGGCATTTCGCTCGACGAAGTCGCCAACAAACTCGCCGGGGTGGGTGAAGTTTCGCGGAACAAGTATCTCGTCCGGGCCCAGATCGGCGAATTTCTGCTCACCGTCTTCCCCGATGGCCGAGCGGTCATCGGCGGGACCGAGGAGATCGCGGTGGCACGCAGCGTCTACGCCAAGTACATCGGCAACTGATGGCGTCGGGCTGCTTGCGCCCGCAGCCACGTGAGCCGCTGGCTACTTGAGAAGTGTGGTCAAGGCGTCCAGCAGCACCTTTTCCACACCGGGGGCGACACTGCTAGCCCGGGCGCTGGTCTCGTAGCCCCCTTCGCCATAGGCCCGCTCGGTGCCGATATACCCGGGCCCGTAGTCGCCATACGCCGCCAGGCACACCTTCCCGCCGGGGTGCATCGATTTGGCGGCCAGTTGATACTCAACGAACAGCTCACCGGGCAGATGCACGATCCGAATTTCGCCGAGATTCAACCGGGGAATGTCGATCTTGTGCCCGGCTTGGCACCGCACGAGCCACGCGAGGTCGTCGGCCGCCGCTGTCGCCTCGGCCTTCGTCGTGCTCTTCAGTTTCTCGCGCAGCGCCGCTTCGTCGAGGTGCGACGCTGGCGGCAGGGGCACCGAGACCGACTGCCACTCGACATCCGCCGGGGAGATCGCCTTCCGGTCGGTCGCTTCCCAGGCCCGCTTCATCCCATCGGCCAGCCGCATCGCCAGCAGCACGCGATTCTCCTTCGAGCCGTCGTTATACTTCCCCGCGCCGATGTTTCCGCCGGCTCCATTGAAGTGAACATGCAGTGCCTCGGGGACCGCTTGTCCCCGCACGAAACGCGCGATGCCGGGAAAGTCTGGGTTAGGAATTCCCGTTCGATAATAGCTTTGCGGATGGCAGGCGTAGTAGCTGAGGACGGCGACGGGCCGCTCGCCATTCCAAAAGCTGACCAGCGTGACCTCTGGGTCGATTGTTCCCTCGGGTTCTGCACGCAGGGCGGGATCTTTGGTGGCGGTATACCTGGTCGCCCGGACCTTCCCGCTGGCATCTAGAATTCGCCGATTGGAAGCAACTTCGTGTACTTCTGCCGCGCCCCAACCAACGTGGGTAATCGTCTGGGGCGTTTTGATTGCGGCGCCTACCTCAGCAGCGGCCCGCGCAATCGTCTCGCGGGCAAACTTGCCGTCGAACTGGGCCAGATCCGCGGCACCGACCTCGCGCAATAGTCGCTCCGCCGTCAGATCGCAAACTGGGGCGTCGTGTTGATGAAGCGTGTGCAGGGCGACGCGCTCGGGCGTCGTTCCAGCCGCTTCCGCCAGTTCATTGCGAAATGCGTCGTGCCCTTCGTTGGCAATCCCGATCCAATCGACGGCGCACATGACGATCGGCCTGCCCGCCCCCAGGAGTACAAGGCCCCGGCACCGGAGTGGGAGGTCGTCGCGCCGAATGACCGGGTCATACGCCATCTGCGAACCGACAGGAGGCGTCGCATCGATGTCGAACGTGGCAAGTTGCAGCGTGTCAGCGGCAGCAAGGGGGACCGCCATGAGGGCCACAAGTGCCAGCGCCAAGACGTAGTACTTCATCGACCCGCTCCTTTAGTGTTGTGCCGCACAAGCCGTAGTTTACCCGTTATTCATCGCCGGCCGTCTCATCGTCACGCTTTTGCGAGACCTGACTCGAATCGGCAGCCGGTCGATCCGCGGGTTGCTCCGAATCCTTGGCAGGGGAATCGGCCGGGGCCGGTTTCGGGCCTTCATCCGTCGCCTGTTCCAGGGCCGACTTGACCTCCGCTGCGACCGCGGTCCGAAGTCCCGGCATCAGCGATTCTTGGGCCAGTCGAGCCTGCTCGGCCACCAGACCTTTCACCTCGGCAGCTAGCGACTCTTTCGCCTTGCCAAATTCCGCGGCAATCAGCCCTCGGGACTCCTCGCGCAGCTTCTCCGCTTCCGCGCGAATTTCGCCACCCAGCCGCTTGATCTCCGCGGCTAGCTGCTCCTGGGCTGCCTCGCGCAAAGCCGCCACTTTGGCCGCCGTGTCGGATTCTAGGCGTTTGGCGGTCTCGGCCACTTTCTCGGCCGCTTGCTGCTCGAGCCGGGCCAGTTCGCCGCGCAACTGCGCGTCAAGATCCGCCTTGGCGGCCGCGATCTGCTCGCGGCTTTCACCCGCCACGCGCGACTCGGCCGCGGCTACTTCCCCCTGGACCTGGGCGGAAAGCGATCCGTGAAGGGAGCCGTAGAGTTCCGCCCGCCGGCGTTCCCAACGTCGTCCGAAGATGCCAGCCGCCGACGAATCGACGACTAATGCCAGTATCGCAAGCGCAAGCAGTCCCGAGACAATCTTCGAGTTCATGGAGAATCTCCCAGCGATAAAAGGTTGGCAGGAGGCGGCGCACGACCGCCCAAGGCGCGGCGGAAGGGCCGATTCGGACCACAAACCGAACGGCAAACCGCGCAGGGTAGGCAGTTTACGTTAATAGGACGCGGGCACGGCGTCCAGATGTTGGGGCCGGTGGGCAAATGCCTGGCATCACCAAGACACCCCGGGTTCGACGGAGGAATAGGTCGAAGCATGGCTGCGAGCTACCTCGCAAAGCATGGCTTCGACCTCCCCAGTCTTACTCGTGGCGGAGGGCTTCGATGGGATCCATCTTGGCAGCCCGAAACGCGGGGTAGATGCCGAAGACGACCCCGACCATTACCGAAATGAAAAATGCGAGCGGCAGCGACAGGAGGACAATCTGCGGCTGGATGCGTTGCACGACATCCGGCAGATTTGCCATCAATTCAGGCGCAAACGTATTCATCAGGTAGCGGAGCCCCACAATCACTGCCGGGCAAAGCAGACCCACGAGAATTCCCGTCAATCCTCCCACGACGGAAAGCGACACCGTCTCCACCAGGAACTGCATGATAATGTGCGAACGCGTGGCCCCGAGAGCGCGGCGAATCCCGATCTCGCGGGTCCGCTCGGTCACCGTAGCGAGCATGATGTTCATGATGCCGATCCCGCCGACCAGGAGCGAGATGGCGGCGATCAAACCCATGAAAACCATGAACATCATCCGGGTGACGCGCGCCTGCTCGAGCAGTTCTTCGGGCACAATGACCGCCACATCCAGTCGCGGGGGAGGAAGCGACGCATTGGCGGCTACATTCGTGACTTTGGTTTCTCCGCCCTCTGAACCGTCCGAATCGACGACGTGCGCCTTTTCCGGCTCCCGGACGCCCAAAGACATCCGGACGACGTCCGCCGTAACCTTCACGCTGTCGACATCCTGGACACGCAAGGTTACTTGATTGAGTTCGATGATCTCGACCGTTCGGGTGCTGCCGCGGCGGGTGTAAATAAAGTCGCCCGTCCGCTGGCGGAGCGTCCGAATGGGAATGTACACATCATTCTTGAAATCCTGGGCCTCGAGCGAACCGCCGATTGCCGCGGTAGGATTTCGATACTTCAGCACGCCGACGACCTGGTAATAGTCCTTGGAATCGAGCAAATAGACGCGCTGGCCGAGAGGATCGGTAAGCGGAAACAATTCTTCGGCCGCGCCGCTGCCAATCACGCAGTAGTTTTGCGCGTTGTTGTTGTCGGCTTCCGTCAGCAGCCGCCCGCGTTCCAATTCCAGACGAGTGACGGTGAAATACTCGGGCGTGCACCCCACGAGCCGACCGTCGAGGTCGTTGCCGTCGAATGTAAATGTGCGGCGTACTTCGCGAATGGGCAAAGCCGATTTGACCGTGGGAATCTGTTCGAGCGTGGCCAGTTCCGAACGCTTAATTCCATAGGGAACGGGCCCGGAGAACGCGGCCATAACCTCGGCGGGCGGGGAGACCGAACGGACGATGATGTTGTCGGCACCCAGGCCCTCGATCTGCCGCTGGGCTTCCTGGCTGATCCCTTCGCCAATGGCGAGCAGCCAGATCACGCTCGCCACGCCGATGAAAATTCCCAGGACGGTCAAAAGCGACCGCATGGGGTGCAAGAGCAGGCTCTTGAGACCAAGCTGAAAAGTACGCAGGAAAAACGACATATCGGCGGAGGGCTAGTGCTTCAAACGAGCTTCAGGCGGCGTGAACCTCGCCGCTGGAGGCGGCACGTAACTCGCCGCTGGCGGCAATCGGCGACCGCGGACGGCACAGAATTCGGTTGACGGTGGGCTGATCGCTTTGGACGACTCCGTCCCGCAACCGAATGATCCGCTTGGCATGGGCCGCGACGTCATCTTCATGCGTAACCATGATGATCGTACGACCCTCGTTGTTCAGCTGCTGGAACAGAGTGAGGATTTCTTCGCTTGTCACCGAATCGAGGTTTCCGGTCGCCTCGTCGGCCAGGATGAAGTACGGATTGTTGACCAGGCTGCGGGCGATTGCCACACGCTGCTGCTGTCCGCCCGAGAGTTGACTGGGACGATGTCCCAAGCGCTCCCCGAGACCGACCAGTTCCGCCAGTTCGCGGCACCGCCGCCGCCCTTCAGACGATAGCTTGCCCTGATACAGGAGCGGCACTTCGATGTTCTCGAGCACCGTGTACTGCTGAATCAGATTATACGACTGGAAGACAAAGCCAATGCGGGACGCCCGGATGTAGGCGAGTTGGTCGTCGGTCATCCGAGCGACGTCGTCATCGCCGAGGAAGAACTCACCTGATGTGGGCTTGTCGAGGCAGCCCAGCAAATTCAAGAGCGTGCTTTTGCCGGAACCCGAGGGGCCCATGATCGCAACGTAATCCCCCGTCGGTACGTCAAACGACGCGCCGCGAAGAGCGCGCACGGTTTCGCTCTTGAGGACATAGTCCTTGCGAATATCCTTGAGGCGGGCGGCGTATTCCGTCATTCGCCACCTCCGGTACCTCCCGGTCCAAAGGCCCCGTCGGGGCCTGCGCCGCCGGGGCCACCCTGCGCGTTCCGCTCCTTCATCCGAGCCACCACGGCGGCCGCAGCGGCCGTCAATTCGGTCCGATCGAGGAAGCCGTCGCTATTTGTATCCGCGGCCGCGATCGCCTGTTGCCCTCGTTCATCGAGCTGCGCAACTTCGTCCTTCGATAGCTTGCCGTCACCGTCGGAGTCCTGCTGCAGGTACCGATCGACGAGCATCGAGGGACTCATGTTGCCTCGTCCTTTCTTGGACCCTTTATCGCCCGCCCCGCCCGGCGGCCCTCCGGCCGGTGGTCCGCCCAAGCCGCCCGCCATCGCGGCAGGACGCAGGGCCACGTTGCCTTCCGGGGGAGCGTCGATATCGGCAATCTTGATCGGGTTCAGATCCGGCAGGTCGTCGGGCAGTTGGAGCAGCGTACCGGCCGATCGCGGGTTCATGACGACGAACTCAGATTCGCTCAGCCCACCATTGATTGTGACCACCGTGTCGTTGGAGGAGCCGACCTTCACTTCGCGGGTCTCAAAATTGTCGCCATTCTTCACCAGCGAGAAGTAGTGCCCCTTGTATTCGGCCACAGCCTGCACGGGCACCTGGAGCACGTCGGATTTGCGTTCGACATGAATCCGCACTTCGGCGTTCATCCCGCTCCTCAGTTCCGGTGGCGGATCCTTGATCTTGATATAGCTCGCGTAGCGCTTGACATTGCCGCTGGACCAGCCTCCCGGCTCCGCGTATTGGTTGACGCGGATCACTTCGCCCTCGAGCAACTTTCCCTTCAAGGCGTCGACCCGAATCGTCACCGGCAGGCCTGGCCGCACGAGAGTGATCCGCGCTTCGTTCACCGTAGCCTTAATTTGCATTTCGTTCGAATTGGGCAGTCGAATGATTGGCTGCCGCTCGCGAACGGTGGCACCCGCTTCGACGACGAACTCCGCCGATCCGCCTCGCGAATCGTATTTGTTCACGTAGACCACTTGGCCCGCCGAAGGGGCACGAATCGTGCACTTGCTAATCTGGTCGTCGATTTCGGCCAGATTGGATTGCTCGAGTTGCAGGCTACTCTGTTCCGCGCCGACTTTCGCCTCGGCCGTGGCGATGTCGCTGTCGAAAGTTTTGAGCATCTTG